>CAYZFV010000141.1:0-9357 GCA_964477765.1 uncultured Candidatus Kuenenia sp. | reverse complement strand
ATGAGTTTCGCCCAGGCAATCCGGGAGGTGTCGTGCGACCGGGGCTTTTGATTCACGTCGCAGCAGCCTGCCGTGGCGCGACCGTCGTTCCCATGCCCGCCGGAAGCGGCGTCGCACCGCTTGCCGATGTTCCCTATTGCCGGCGCCGTGACGGCTTTTCGTAGCTTGTGGTTCGGCGCGAATACCCCGTGATGGCGATGCCGGTGCTTGCGCGGCGGCGGGACAAGATCGGCGAGCCGGTCGAGGAACTCGGGGCGGTGAGAGCTCGACGACGCCATTGGCTCCCGGTCGCGTCGACTTCCGCGCGCGACCCCGTCCTATAACGGCACAGGTTTGAGGATTTTTGAGGACAGATGCCGGATTTACGGAACTCACCAAACGGCTGAAATGGAAAAAGCGTTGGAAAAACAATGCTTTTGCACTACGCCCGGCTGGACTCGAACCAGCGACCCTGGGATTAGAAATCCCATGCTCTATCCGACTGAGCTACGGGCGCGTAGACGTTATTGTGGTGAGAGAAACGGTCGCTGTCCAAATGGACCTCTTGTCCACCCGTTGCCGGTGTGGCTTTTCCGACCCTGATGCACCCTGCCGCCCTCGACCCCGCCGCACTGCTCGCCACCTGCCGGGAGACCCGCACCAAGCGATCCGGCCCGGGCGGACAGCATCGCAACAAAACCGAGACGGCCGTGGTGCTTACCCACCTGCCCACCGGGATCACCGCCGAGGCCTCCGAGCGTCGCTCGCAGGCGGAAAACCGCCGCATGGCCCTCTGGCGACTCCGGCTTCGCCTCGCCCTCGAATACCGCCTGCCGCCCGACCCAGGTAGTCCATCGACACGCTGGAAAATGCGAAGCCAGGGCGGGCGACTCGCCGTGCGTGGTGAGCACGACGATTATCCGCCGCTGGTCGCGGAGGCTCTCGACCGGCTGGCCACGACACAGGGAGACGCGGCCGCCGCCGCCAGCCAACTCGGGGTGACGGCGACCCAGTTTGTCAGGCTCTTCAAAAAACAGCCCTCTGCCTGGATGGCACTGGCTGCCTGCCGCCGCGCCCATGGGCTACCGCCGCTGCGTTGAGCCAAAACAGCTATCATCCGGGGTGTCCATGCCCACCTACACCACGCCCACCTCCCATCTCAACGACCCGGTCACGCAGCATATGCGAACCGATCCGGCCCGCATTCGGGTCGACCAGACGGTGGGCGAGGCGATCGCCGCCTCCCGGGCTGCTCCGCCCGCCGGCCGGATCATTTATTTCTACGCGGTCGATGCCGACGGGCGGCTCGAGGGGGTGGTGCCCACGCGGCGGCTGCTCCTCAGTGACGACGCCACGCCGATCCGCGATATCATGGTTCGCAACGTGATCACGATTCCGGCGGCCGCCTCGGTGTTGGAAGCCTGTGAGTTTTTCCTGCTTCACCGGCTGCTCGCGTTTCCGATTCTCGATGCGGAGCGGCGACTCCTCGGCATCGTCGACGTCGACCTCTACACCGAAGAACTGGCCGACCTCGATCGCCGCGAAGACACCGACGATCTGTTTCAACTGATCGGCGTGCACTTCCAAGAGTCGCAGCAAGGCTCCTCGCTGCTGGCGTTTCGCAGCCGCTTTCCCTGGCTGATTGCCAACATCGCCGGGGGGATCGTGGCCGCCTTCCTCTCGGGCCTGTTCCAGGCCGAACTCGAACGGGCCGTCTCGCTGGCACTGTTCATCCCCGTGGTGCTGGCGCTTGCGGAGAGTGTGAGCATCCAGTCGGTGAGCCTGTCGCTGCAGATGCTGCACAGCCGCCAGCCCACACTGGCCGGGATCGCCCGCTCGCTGCGGGTCGAGTCGCTCACCGGAATCCTGCTCGGGTCGGCCAGCGCCGTGGCGGTGGCGGCCGTAGCCTATCTCTGGCTCGGTGATGTCACGCTCGTGGCCTGCCTGCTCGGAGGGATCACCAGCGGCGTGGCCTGCGCGGCACTCATCGGGGTGGCGATGCCGAACCTGCTTCGCCTGTTCAATCGCGAGCCCCAAGTGGCTGCCGGGCCCGTGGCGCTGGCAGCCACCGATATGGCCACGCTCACGATCTATTTCACCCTCGCCCGCTGGCTGCTGGCCCGCTAGGCCATCTTTCGCAGCCACCGCCCCGCCGAGCCGAAGAGCAGGGCGCTGGAGAGGAGGCTGATCCCGACAAAGACACCGAGCAGCACGCCTGCCTCGGCCGGGCGGCTGGTGAGCAGAATCAGTCCGAGCGCCCCGGTCACGATGCCATCCAACAGCAACCAGCCCCAGGGATAGTATTCGCCGATCGAAAAGGCGGCCACGATCTTGGCCGTCGCTTCGAAGAGGAGCATCAGTCCGAGAAACGTCACGAGTGCCGCGATCCCGGCCGCCGGCAGCACGAGCATACCGGTGCCGGCCATGATCGAAAGGCTTCCACACAGGAGCGTGAGCCAGAAACCCCGCCAGGTGAAGGTGCCCAAGGTCATCACCAGCTGCGAGGCTCCTGCGGCGATGAGGGTGATTCCGCAAAACACGTCGATCACGGTGGAGGCCGCCCAGGGCGCGGCGAGGGCGAGACCGCCAAGCACCGCCAGAATTCCCGCCAGCACGAGGCTCCAGGTCGAGAGCCGGCCAACGAGTTCGTCATCGGATGAAGGTGTGGTCACGTGGCGTGTTTTCAGAGGAGCGA
The DNA here is from genome assembly GCA_964477765.1 of uncultured Candidatus Kuenenia sp. Taxonomy (GTDB): domain Bacteria; phylum Planctomycetota; class Planctomycetia; order Pirellulales; family UBA1268; genus CACORA01. The sequence continues at coordinate 6,683 of CAYZFV010000141.1, read as the reverse complement.
CGAGTGCGGGGGTATGGGTTCATCAACGTGAACACCCCCAAGTCTACGAAGCCGGGAGGCCGCCTCGCAAATCCCCGCGTGGATCGGCCTTATCGCGATCGGCAGCGCATTGACCGTGTGCCAAAAAGGGTGGTAGGGTCTGCTATATGCACGTTTCTTCGCCTGCGACGTCGCCGGACGATTCCAGCGGCAGTGGTCCCGACGCGACCCTGATCTCGGCGCGGACGTCGGCCGGAGTCGCCCATCCGGCGACGATGGCCGAGTTGGGCCGCTCGATGGAAGGACGGGCGCTCGGCCCCTATCGGCTCCTCGAATTCGTCGGCGGTGGCGGTATGGGGGCCGTGTTTCGGGCGCTCGACTCCACGCTCGACCGCATCGTCGCCGTGAAGGTGCTTTCGCGGCAGCAGTCGTCCGATGAGGAGATGCTCAGGCGGTTTCGAAACGAGGCCCAGTCGGCGGCCCGGCTCGACCATGAAAATATCGGGCGTGTGCACGCGGTTGGTTCCAACGACGGCTGGCACTACATCGTCTTCGAGTACATCGAGGGCACCAACCTCCGCGATGTGATCGCCCGGTCCGGTCCCTTCGATCTGGCTCGAACGATCGACGTGACCGTGCAACTGGCCGATGCGCTCGAGCATGCGTCGCAACGCGATGTCGTGCACCGCGACATCAAGCCCTCCAACATCATCATCACACCGTCCGGCCGGGCCCGGATCGTCGACATGGGGCTGGCCCGTCTCCATCAGGTGACCGGCGACAACGACCTCACGGCCAGCGGCATGACGCTCGGCACCTTCGACTACATCTCGCCCGAGCAGGCCCGCGACCCGCGGGAGGCCGATGTCCGCAGCGACCTCTATTCGCTCGGCTGCACGATCTTCTTCATGCTGGCGGGGCGGCCCCCCTTTGCCGACGGTACGATGGTGCAGAAACTGCTGCAGCACCAGCAGGACGAGCCGCCGGCGATCGAGTCGCTCCGGCCCGACGTGCCCCGCCGGTTTGGTGAGATCATCCGCCGACTGATGCGCAAGGATCCGCGCGAACGCTACCAGCGGCCGGCCGAACTCGTCGCGGATCTGTTGGCCGTCGCCGATGATACGGGCATCGAACTCTCGGGGCCGCGGCCCCTGGTGTCGGCCACTCCGACGAAGCCGGGACGCCGCGTCGTCGACCATCTGCCGTGGCTGGTGCCGGTGGTGATTTTCGGACTCCTGGTGGTGGCGCTCCGACTCCGGCCACCCGGCAGTGAACCGGCCACGCAGGCGATGCCGGCGGTGGCCACGACGTCGTTGCCGACCAGTCTCGATGGCATTCGTGTGTGGCGGGTTGTCGACACGCCCGCGGTGGAAACGGAGCGGGCATCGCTGGCCGAGGTGGTGCATGCCGCGGCCGATGGCGATCAGATCGAACTTGCCTACTCGGGGGTCCGTGACGAGCCGCCGCTGGTGCTCGAGGCGAAGCGGCTGACGATCCGGGCGGCCGATGGATCGCGGCCGGGGCTTCGCTTTGCCGTCGGCCTGCCTGTCGAGCCCGGGATGCAGGCCGGTGAACCGATGGCCCGGCGGCAGGCCGCCTGCCTGCTCGACGCCTCCAGCCTGAGGCTGGAAGGCGTTTTTGTGTTGGTCACGGCGCTGCCTCGCGATGAAGGAACGGCCACGAGCCTCTTCGCCCTGAAAGGACCATCCCGACTGGAATGCATCGACACCCGTCTGCAGATGCTGCGTGGGTTCGATATCGACGCGGGTGATGGCCTGGTACAAAACCGACTCAGAGACGATGCCTTTGTGGAGATTGTCGCGGCGGCAGCCGGTGATGAATCACCGGTGCCGCGAGAGATCCGGATGCTGCGAAGCACCGTGGAAGGAGAAGCCCAGTTTCTTGAACTCGCCCAGCCGCTCACGGTGGACGTGTCGTGGAGCGACAGCATGCTCACCGACGCGCTCGGGTTTGCCATCGTGATGGGAAGTGAGCCGGCGGCACCGAGCGGGCCCCGTCTCCGGCTGCAACTCGTGAACGGACGGTTTCGGTGTCGTGAAGGGTTTGCGAGCCTGCGGGATTCGGCTGATCGGCCGGTGTTACCGGTGCTGCAGGCGTTCGCCGAGACGTCGCGGTTTCAGGTGGGGGCCGGCAGAGCGCTCCTCGAACAATCGGGAATCGGCGATCCCGACGCCTACCGGGTGGCGATCGAATGGCTCGACAGTGGCGGCCGGTATGAGGGCAGCCCCATCTTCCGGCGGATCGACGGGGCCGCCGAACGGGTCGAAATCGATTACGCAGCCGCCCCCCAAGATCTCCTGCACGTTGCGGATGATGCCGATTGGGACAGTGAGGGCGGTTAAGCCTGTCGGCCACCGGTCGCGGCCCGCAGGGCCTGCCGCAACGCCGCGGTAAAGCGTGGTTTTTCCTTGACGTCATCCCTCGGGGAGGCTCTCATGGTGCCCGGATGGCGGGCCGCAGGTTTCGCGGAAGCCGCTCGCCATCCGCACGTGTGGAGGTCATCGATGATGCGCAGCAAATTGGCAGGTGTCATGGGAACGGTGGTCGCGATCGGCGTGGCAGCTTCGGGCGGCCAGGCTTTTGCAATCAAGCAGTTCGCCGACGAGTTCAAGGCGATGTATGTCGAGGAGGGGACGCCCCTCGCCGCCGAGGTGAATAAGGCGAAATGCAACGTCTGCCACGTGGGCAAGAGCAAGAAAGATCGCAATGCTTACGGCCAGGCGTTGTCTGAACTGCTCGACAAGAAGGAAGACAAGAGCAACAAGGAAAAAATCCGTCAGGCCCTCGAAACGGTCGCCGCCCAGCCGAGCGCCGGGGCTGGCTCGCCAACCTTCGGCGAGTTGATCAAGGAAGGCAAGCTTCCTGGCGGCCCTGTTGAGTGAGTTGACTTCAACTGCTTCCACCGCCCGCGGCCTCGAGGACGAGTTCCTCGAGGCCGGGGCAGGGGGCGAGCGGCGGGGCCCGATCGGCCGGGGCGAAGATCCGCACCCGTTTGACGACGTCGTCGAACTGTTCCTGGGCAAGGCTCCGCACCAGCGGCGACCGGTCGGCCAGCGGTGTCCAGACCCACGGTGGTGATTCGGCGACCGTCGCGCGTCCCCGCACTTGGAGCCGAAACTCGATTTCCCGCTCTGCGGGCGGGGCATCGATGAGCAGGGTGTCGGGATCGATTGCGTGGCCGATCCGACGGCTGACCAGCACGGCGAGACGGTGCGAGATCGCCACGAGATCGGCATACGGGCGGCCGGCCACGGCCGTATGCACGGCGGCATGATGGAGCGGGTCAAACATCGCGACCCGTTTCTGGAGTTGTCGCCGTGGGCCAAACAGTCCGCCCACGAGCGCAGCGGCCGGCCCGTTGTCGGCGGCCGCCAGGGCCCAGGCGATGAAGGCGGCATCATCGAATCGCACCACCTCGTGCGGCACGAGCCCCGGCCGCAGCAGCCAGACGGCCCGCTGTAGCATCGCGGTGGCCGCCCGCACGGCATGGTGCCAATAGACCTCGCTGAACATCACCGAGCGGGCGACGACGAGTAATTCGGCGGCCGTGCAGCCTTTTTCCGTGATCGCCAGCGCCGTGCCGGTTTCGTCGAGGCAGAGGCTGGAGATGAGCCGCTCCTGGTCGAAGTGATTCCCGTACGGAACCCCGGCGTGCAGGCTGTCACGGGCCAGGTAGTCCATCTTGTCGACATCGACCGGGCCGGAAAGCAGCGATTGGAGAATCCGTGCGGCCGGATCGTCGGCGGCGCCGGTGACAAGCCCGGCAACCCGGGCGGGATCCAGCCCCCAGCCGCTGCGGAGCACGTCGGCGATCTCACCATCGGTGACAAGCCCCGGCAGCAGCCACTCATGCTTGGGCAACTCCGGCAGCTGCATATCTTCCAGCGGATGGCAGAAGGCCCAGTGGCCGATGTCATGGAGCAACGCCGCGGCCAGGAAGGCGGCGGCATCGTCGGCCCCGACAAAGCTGCAAAACCGGTCGTCGTGCTGGAGGCGGGACAGAAATTCCAACGCCAGACGGTAGACGCCGAGCGAGTGTTCGAAGCGAGAGTGGCGGGCCCCCGGGTAGACCAGCGCGACGAGCCCCAACTGGCTGATGCCGGTGAGCCGCCGAAAAGCCGCCGAATCGACCAACGCCTTCACCCGGGGAGAGAGCGGCACGGTCACGCCGGGGGGAATACGAATCCCCGCCGCCGCGGTGCCGAGGGCGGCGAGTTCGGGCACGGCGGCGGCAAGCGTGGCAGGCATCGGCGGTGATCTAGAACGTTGGCAGGCCGAGGATCCAGCGCAGGAGGGCGGTGAACAACACGTAGAAGGCGAAGTGGGCGACGGCCGTGCCCCAGTCGAGATCGAGGGCGGCGAAGGCGGCCAGGGCTCCCGCAAACGCGAAGATCGGGCCGACGAAAAGCCACCGCCAGAATTCCTCGCTCATCTGTTCGATCGGCAGAAACGCATGCACTCCCCAGAGCGCGGCATACACGGCGGCGCAGATGAGGCAGCGGAGGGCGAGGCTCGCGGATGGGAAGGGTTCGATCTCGCGGTCGCGCACGATCCCGTAGCCGATCCAGGCTGACGGAAATGCGAGCCCCGCTGCTCCCGCAGCCAGAAGCCAGGTGGGGGCGTTGCCCGGGCCCCACAGCATGCGGCACGCCACGGCGACGACCAGGCTGCCGACGATGCCGGCGATCACTCCCGCCACCGTCACCATGGAGAGCGGCCGCTCCTGGAACACGATCGGAGCCGTCGGCATGCGGCCGGTCGCCCCCTTGGCGGCCGGCGGGTCGGGCTCGTGGATCGTGACCTCGCCCGCCGACTTCTTCGGAATGACGATCGGCTTCTTGCACTTCGGGCAGGGGCCGGTGCGGCCCGCGAACTGGTCACTGACGGTGAACCGAGATTTGCAGCCCGAGCAGACGACGGAAATGGCCATGGAGTGGATCCTCGCTCCGCAGGCTACACTACAGAAGCGGAGGATCGGAATGATGACGCAGCAGCCGCACGAAAAACAGGGGGCCGCAACGCCACGTCGGGTGAATGGTCCGATGATCGCTTTTCGCTGCCCCAACGGCCATGTGGGCGGAGTGCCGGCCCATCTGGCCGGTAAGCGGGCCCGGTGCCCGCAGTGCAAGACCCCGATGACGATTCCGGTGCCGGCGGGAAGCCCGGCGGCCGCGAATCCACTGGCCGACAACCCGCTGGACGGTAATCCGCTGGATGACAACCCTCTTGCGGCCGATCCGTTCGATGACAATCCGCTGGCGGCCGATCCGCTCGAACTTAATGCGTTGGATGCCCTGGCCGCTGCGCCGCCGCCCGACGATCTGCCCCTGCTGGAGCCCGAGCCGGTCGGCGGACCCGTTCTGCCGCTGCAGCCGGAAAGGACAGCGCCGCGGGCGGAGGCGGGTGACGCTCCGGGGCCCCCGACCGCCGATCTCGTCGCCCGTCTGTGGGCCGAGCGGGAGCACGGCGGGCACATCGAGGTCCATCATGCCGACGGCGTGATCGTGCCCGACTGGTATGACGTGGCGTGGTCGCGGGGTACCCACGGGGTGTTCGGGAGCCAGGCCCCCGACGGCACCATGACCATCTCTGCCGTCGCCTGGTCGAGCGTGCAACAAGTGATCGTCCGCCAGGTGCAAACCCTGCCGGCCGACATGTTTCCGACGGGTTAGGCTTCGTCGAGATCACCTTCGGTGATCATCGTGAAGCCCTTCGCGCTCAGGGTTTCAAGCCCCATTTCGGTGTTGTCCACCATCAGGGCGACCGCCGGTCGGCCGCGAGGCCGCACCAGAATCGGATAGGCTTGGATGATGTTGACCTCCGCCTGCAAGAGCGCCGTGCAGACCCGTAGCAGGGGTTGGTGGTTGTCAGGCAACTCGACACCGATCAGGTCACTCTCGATGATAGCCAGCCCGGCTCGCTCGAGAATCTCGCGGCCCTGTTCCGGATGGCTGAGCAGAAACCGCACGAAGGCACATTCGCCGGAATCGTTGATCGACAGGGCCACGATTCGCACACTGGAGCCGTCGAACCGCCGCACCACCTCGAGCAGTTGGCCGACACGATTCTCGAGAAAGACCGTGAACTGTCGCAGCGTCGGCCAATTTCGCCCCCGCGCCGTGGCAAAACCGACACCCGCGCCAGCCCCTTCGTCGCCGATGCTCACGCCACCACCTCCGGGATTCGTTGCCTGTTTCTGTCGGGACAGAATAGAGTCTCTGCCTCACGCGGGTCAACGAAGCCCGCGGGACAACTCCCGGCAGGAAGCGAAAACGAGTGATGGCCGCACCAGTGCATGAAATGGAGATCCGGGTCCGCTACCAGGCGACCGACGGCCAGCGGCGGGTCCATCATGCGAATTATCTGACCTACTTCGAGATGGGCCGCACCGAAATGCTCCGGGCCCATGGCCACACCTACCGGGCCTTCGAGGATGCCGGCCTCTTCATGGTGGTGGCCGACGCCTCCTGCAAATACCACGCCCCGGCCGAGTATGACGACCTGCTCGTGTTGCGGACGCGGGTGGAAAAAGTTGGGGCGGCCCATATCAAGCACGCCTACGAGGTGATTCGCGGCACGACGATCGTCGCCACGGGCACGACCACGGTGGTCTGTGTCGATCCCGAGGGCAAGGTGCGGCGGCTCCCCGACTGGATGCTGGCCTGAAGGTCGGGCCAAGTGTC
>CAYZFV010000140.1:0-4912 GCA_964477765.1 uncultured Candidatus Kuenenia sp. | reverse complement strand
CCCCCCCCCCCCCCCCGCAACCCGCCGCCCCCGCCGGCGGGGGGGGGGGGGGGGGGGGTGTGGGGGGGGGGGGGGGTTGGGGATTCCCCGCTGCTTGATCGTCCCCTTCTGGCGGGGGAGCTCGGCCGCCCGCGACAGCGCCTCCACGAGCGACTGCTGCCAGTCGAAGCTGATGCGGGCCGTGGTCGGCTCGTCAGAGGGGCGGATCAGGCGGCCGTCGCTGGCCGAGATGCCCATCATGTAACGGAGCCGGTTTTCACAGCGATAGACGTCGGTGAGCGCCTGCTCCACCTCGCTGCGGAAGAAGAAGTATTGCTCGCGGGCCTGGGCCTCCTTGTCGGCCTCGCCGCCGCGGGACTGCTCGACATAGAGGGCATGCACCTTCCGCCAGGCTTCCATCGCGCTGTCGCGGCCGGCCTTGCGAGCCTCGAGGTTGCGGTAGGCGAAGTAGAGCTCCCAGTAGGATTGTTCGGTATCGCTCACAAGGTTGCGAACGCCGGCCTCGAAATCGGCGAGCGAAATGTCGGCCTGGACCCGCGCCAGAAGCACGCCGCGGAAGACCGGGCGACCATAGAGATTTTCAAACGAATCGGGGCCGGCGATCCGGTTGTAGGTGACGCCGGCACCCTGCAAGAGCGGCTGGTTGAACGTGAAGTCGTAGTTGGTGGTCCAGGTGGACGGGACGACGACGCGGGTGTTGGTTGGGTCGGTCGGCGTCGGATCGGGAACGCTCTCGCGGATCGGGGAGTTGTTGTTGTCGTAAATCGTCTCGTTGGAGAATCCCCACGTGGCACCGGTGGCGGTGCGTTTTTGCAGCCCTGTTCGCCAGTTGCCGGTGTCACCCTCGAGCACGCGAGGAAAGATTCTTCCACCGAGAATGCTGATATTCTGCGGCCGATCCAGTCGTTCCCAGGTGAGCGAGCTGGAGAGCTGGGCGTCGAAGAGGGCCAGGGCGCTTTCCACGCCGCGGAACGGATCGGTCTCGACGATCGCCGGATCATAGATGCTCGGCGTGAGGGCCGGGGCGGTGAGGAGCGACACCGGCGGCTCGCCCGTCTGCGGGCGGGCGCCGCCGAAGCTGGCGAACCGGCCGCCGAGGTTGCGGAGCACCTTGCCGTTTTCGAGGGCCGTGCGAATGGCTTCTTCCAGCGACAGTTCCCAGATCTGATCGAAGTTGGGGTTAGAAAGCGTGAGCGGCTCGACTGTGCCGGCTGCCTCGTCGAGCGGCTTTTGGTCGCTGTCGGGGTATTCGAGCTTCTGGATCGCCCCCACGTAGTGCGAAAGATCGCCGTCCTCGAAGAAATAGAAGGGCTGCCGCGGAGCACAGCCGCTCGCCAGGAGCGACAGGCTCGTGAAGACTGCCCAGAGGATGCGAATCGAGCGTGGCACGGGGGTGATCGTCTCGCGGTGGTGGTCGGTCGTCGGCAGGTGATGTTCAAATCACCGCCGCTGCGCCCAAGGGGAGTGGCCGCAGGGATGCGACCCAGCCCGACGCAGTGCCCCCCGACGCTGCGTCTGCCTCGCATGCACTAGGGCGCAGCGACGGCTCCCCTGCTATCGACTCTTTCAGCCCGCAAACTTGGAAGAACCGTCAAAGTCATCCCAGGCCGTGTTGGTCTGGGAAGCATGAGGAACATGCGGCCGCTACTCTGCCTGGCCGGGGCAACGTGGCCAATCTGGCGAACGGCATTCCCGCCGTGTGCGATCGGCCTCCTCCCACACAAACCGGGCAGCAGCCCCGGGTGTGGCTGCCACGAGCCGCATCCCGGCGGTCGGCCCGAGCACGCTTGCGGCCGTGGCCAGCGCATCGGCCGTGGTGCAGTCGGGGGCGATCACGGTCACCGCCGCGGGGCCGGTCACGCCGATGCCGGTGCGGGGATCGACAATGTGGCTGTAGCGGACGCCGTCGATCGTCACCGACTGAAAGGCATCGCCCGAGGTGGTCACGGCGGCGTCGCGGAGCGCGATTTCGGCGGTGTCATCTTCGTGGAGGCCGAGCGCCGCGACGGCCACCCGCCAGCTGTCCCGATCGGGCGGCACGCCGATCACGGCGATGTCACCCGAGGCATCGATCATCCCCGCCGTGATGCCACGCTCCCGCAGGATCCCCACCGCCCGGTCGATCGCCACCCCCATCCCGATGCCGCCGAGGTCGAGCCGCATGCCCCACACGGCGAGTTCGCAGGCTTTGTTTTGCGGATGCAGCCGGAGCGTCTCGCGGCCCACGGCGGCCCGGGCGGCAGTGAGCTTTTCCGGCAGTGGCAGCTTGCCCGACCGCCTGGCCTGCCGCCAGAGTTTGGTGAGGGGGCCGACGGTCGGATCGAAGGCACCGCCGCTGGACTCCCGCCAGGCCACGGCGCGGTCGAGCACCTGCCAGAGGTCTTCGCTGACCGGCACCGGGTCGCGAGTCGGTGCCTGCGCCGACAACTGGGAGAGTTCGCTCTCGGGGTCGTAGTCGGAAAGAATCCGCTCCAGCCGCGCAACCTCATCGTGGGCGGCGGCAACAGCGGCGAGGGCCTGGTCGTTGTCGACGGCGTAGACCACGATCGTCCAGGCGACCCCCATGTGGCGGCGTGTCTCGTGCACGCGGCCGTAGGCCGGGGCGTCGGCGGCAGCGGAATGGGCCGGCACGACTGGCGCCAGCGACCACAGCAGCGCTGCCACCCGGAAGACAGTCAGGTAGACTCGATACTGCATGAGCACTTCCCAAACACCACCGGCCGTGGCGATCGAGTTTGATTGCACACCGCTTCGTAGTGTACCGCGGCTCGACATCCCGCTCGACGCATCGCCCGGCTACCGCGCCCGCCTCGAGCGATTCCAGCAGGCCATCGGCCGGCATGGCACGCGGAATACCTACTACCTCACCAACGCCGCCTGCACGTTTCGGTTCACCAACGACCCCGACTCCGGCTGGGTGCGGTTTGCCGTCGAGGGCACGGTGATCACCGATGACGCCGATGCCAAGACGGTGGGCAGCGATCTCGACATCCGGCTCGACACCGAGACCTGCGACTGGCTCACGCAGCCGGCGGTGGAGTGGCTGTCGCTCTCGGCCAAGCATGCGGTGGAAGTCGAGTTTGACCGCTACATCGCCGCGGGCGATCTTTCTCGAGCCATGGAGCGGCTCGCCAAGGAGCAGGCTGAGAGCGACGCCGCCGGCGGGTTTTTGGGGATGAATTTATGACAGGCGGCAGCCTGTCCTACGGGCGGGGTTTGATTTCGAGCAGCACGCTCTCGTTGTCGGTGCCCGGAAGCGGCCAGGCGGCCAGGCGGCGGATGCGGACCTTCTTCACGAAGCCCCGGTGGCGAGCCTCCCCCTTCTCTTCTTCCCATCGCGGGCCCTTGATCACAAGCAGCCGCCCATAGGTGTGGCAGACCGGCTCGAACCAGCCGAGCAGTTTCGCCAGCGGGGCCACGGCGCGGATCACGAGCGTGTCGAACGCTCCCGGTCGTTTCGCCACGATCGCCTGGCCGGCTCCCTCATGCACCGGGAGCGGCACGCCGGCCTCTTCGCCGATCGCCCGCACCGCCCGGGCCTTCTTGCCGACGCTGTCGCAGAGCTCCACATGAAGGTCTGGCCGGAGGATCGCCAGCACGATGCCCGGCACGCCGCCGCCCGTGCCGACATCGAGCACCCGCTCCCCTTGAGCCAGGTGCGGAGCGATGGCCGCCGCATCGGCGACATCGCGGGCGACGAACGTCACGGCGTCGTTATGCCGCGTGAGGTTGAGCTTTTCGTTCCAGGCCCAGAGCCGCTCGGCGTAGGCGGCCAGCCGCGGCATCGCGTCGGGGTCGACGGCAAGCCCGAGACGGCTGCACTCCGCGGCAATCGTCGAGTCGAGGCTGGAGGTCACTTGATGAACAGCATCTCGCGGTAGGTGGGAAGCGGCCACAGGTCATCCGGCAGGATCGCCTCGATCTGGTCGGCCGTCTCCCGGAGAGCCACCATCGCCGGGATCACCGCGTCGTGGGAATGACGGGCTTCGGCAGCCACGTCGCCCCCGGCATGGTGCTCGGCCACGGCCTCGAGCGCCTCGATCTTCTGCTCCAACTCGCCCACGAGCCGGGTCAGCTTTTCCAGCGTGCCCATATGGACATCGCGGCCGAGCGCCTTGAGCTTGGAGGCGGTGTCGACCAGCTCGCCCTGGTAGCGGTAGCCGGCCGGGAGGATCATCGTCTTGGCGATCTGCAGGGCGGAACTGGCCTCGGTGTGGATGTCTTTGCAATACCGCTCCATGTAGATCTCGTAGCGGCTGCGGACCTCCCGCTCCGAGAGCACGCCATAGGTTCCAAACAGGGCGATCGTCTTCGGGTCGAGCAGCACGCCCAGCGCCTCCGGCGACGATCGCAGGTTCGGAAGGCCACGGCGACGGGCTTCCTCGTGCCACTCCTGAGAGTAGCCGTTGCCATTGAAGATCACGGCCTTGTGATCGGTGATAATCATCTGGAGGAGCGACGCCACCGCCCCGGCCAGCCGCGCGGGATCGCCACCGGTCGCCTTCTCGAGCTCGGTGGCCACGAAATCGAGGCTCTCGGCCACGATCGTATTGAGTGCCACCAGTGGGCCGGCGATCGACTGGCTCGAACCGACCGCCCGAAACTCGAACTTGTTGCCGGTAAACGCGAAGGGGCTCGTGCGGTTGCGGTCGCCGGCATGCTTGGGGAGTGCCGGGAGTGTATCGACGCCCACGGTGAGCGTGCCGATCGCCTTCGAGCCGGTCAGCTTCCCCTGCTCGATCTGCTCGAAGACGTCGGTGAGCTGCTCACCCAAGAAGATCGAGATGATCGCCGGCGGGGCTTCGTTGGCCCGGAGCCGATGGTCGTTGGCGCTCGAGGCGACGACCGCCCGCAGCAGGTCACCGTGGCGATGCACACCGCGGATCACCGCGGCACAGAAGACGAGAAACTG
>CAYZFV010000139.1:0-6220 GCA_964477765.1 uncultured Candidatus Kuenenia sp. | reverse complement strand
GGTGCCCGATAGCAGCGCCGATGGTTCTGCTGGCCCGCCGGCTCGCGCCGGCGGCTTGTTGGGGAGGCGCAAGCCCGGTGGCCGATAGCAGCGCCGATGGTTCTGCTGGCCCGCCGGCTCGCGCCGGCGGCTTGTTGGGGAGGGATCCTGCCTGATGGCTACTTGGGGAGGGCGCTCGCGCCAGCTCACTTCGTCCGAAACTGGTCACTTTGCACGATCGCGCGCACGAATGCCCGCACGGCATACTGCTGATCGCGGGCTGTGGCGACAATCTGCTCTACCAGTTCGTGGTCGGTGAATCCGCAGGGGCGGCCCAATGCATACTCGATCAGGTGCTCGGTGAAGCCGCGGGCAAAGTCATCCTCCCGCGCGGCGATCAGATCTCGCAGCTCGAAAAAGTTTTGGAACGAAGGCCCCTGAAAAAAGGCATCGGCGGGTTCGATCGTCCAGGTCTTCGGGCCGAGCCTTTCGGTCGTCCGCCACTTGCCGGCGGCATCAAAGTTTTCGAGCCCGAAGCCGATGGGATCGATCTTTCGATGGCAGCTCGCACACTGCGGCTCTTCCCGATGGGCCGCAAGCCGCTCGCGGGTGGTGAGCGGCTTGTCGGCGAGTCGCGACAGCTGCGGCACGTTTGGTGGTGCGGGGGGCGGCGGATCATGCAACAGATGTCGCAACACCCAGGCACCCCGTTCGACAGGGCTGCTTTGGATCCCATTGCTGCCCATCGCATGGATCGCCGCCATTCCCAGCAAGCCGCCCCGCGGTGCATCGGGCGGCACGGCAACCTTCCGAAAGCTCTCGCCGTTCACGCCGTCGATGCCGTAGTAGGTCGCCAGCAACCCGTTGATGACGACGTAGTCACTCTTGAGCAGCTGCCCGAGCCTTCCGTGCCGGGGATCCCGCAACAGGTGGGCGAACGATTCGTAGACCTCCTGCCTGGCTGCTGCCCGCGTGCTCTCGTCGAACTCGCGATGACGAAAGACGTCGAACTGGAAGAAATCGAGCCGTTTCATGTCGAGCCATTGGTGGAGAAACCCGGCCACGAATTCATCCGATCTGGTGTCTTCGATCATCCGATCGACCTCGGCCCGAAGCACCTCCGGCAGGTGGAGCTCCTTGCGTTCCGCCAACCGCAGCAGCTGCTCATCGGGCGGGCTACTCCAGAGAAAGAAGGCGAGCCGCACGGCAAGTTCGCGATCGTCCAGCGTCCGCGGCGAATCATCCACCCCCGGCTCGAAGAGGTAGAGGAAACTGGGGGAGGCGAGAACCACGGCCAGCGGTTTGCGGATCGCCTCGGTCGGCGGGGCCCCGGCGCGACGCTCCGCTTGGTAGACTTTGAGGAGGCGGTCGAGGAACTCACCCGACGGTGCGGCACCGCGGAAGGCAAGCTTGCCGAATCGCCGCAGGATCGTCTTGGCGCGGATCTCTTCCGGCGCCCTTGTGGGGAGGCCATCAAAGACCTGACTCCAGATGGATGATGGAGATGACTCCGGCAGGGGCCCTTCCAGCTCGATCCAGTCGACCCAGAGGGCCGGCTCATAGCCGTAGCCGTTGGCGTGCTTTTCACGGTGAAACCAGGCTTTAAAAAACGCTTCGAAATCGCTCGGCTGCCGTTCTTGAATGGCAAGGGCGTTGATATCCGACGACGAGACATCGATCTGGGTTTCCACGACCTCCGGCCGCTCCACCGTTCCCCTTACCTGCAGCGTCACGAGGGGCGCCCCTTCCAGGCCGCGACGAAGATGTGGATTGTCCTGTCGTCGCGGGTATCCGACCTCGATGAACTTCCGGAAGGCCGGCGCAGCCTCGACCGCTCCGGCCCGCAGCCGGAGTGTGTAGCGACCGGGCCGCAGTGGCGGGGTTGGCTCGATGTCGATCCGTGAGTGAAACGTTGCCCCGTGATGGGGCAGTTTCAGGTAGGTGCCCGCTTCCCGCCCCGGCAGGTCGAAGTAGTGGCGATAGAAGGGATATAAGAGGACATTATTTTGGTTACCATCAAATGCTGCGTGCGATGCATCACTGAATCCATACTCTTTCGGATTCGGGCAGCCGGAAAGCTGTTCGGCGTGGTAATAGAGAAAAATGTGGGGCATTTTCACGACATTTGGATCTTTCGCGCGAATATCCGCCATGACCGCCTCGTTTTCCGGAGCGGCCGCCGCCTGATCGACCCCCACTTTCCAGCGAAGAAAACGCTCGCGGTTGTCTTCGAATCGCTGCACCATCTTTTCATCTTCGGGATTGGTAACCGTCTCAGGCTCCAGCCGAAACACCGCGGGCGTGGCCTGGTCGGCGTGTCGCAGGAACCACTCGTCGATCGCCGCCCGTGCCAGCCGAAAGTATTCCTCGAACTGGTCGCTCGAGAGAAACAACGACGAGCCCACCGTGTCGAACGAGCCTGGCGAAGCGTCGTCAGGAAGTTGTTCCGCCCGCACGGTGAATCCAAGCAGCTGCTTGATCGTGTTGCGATATTCCCGCCGATTGAGCCGTCGGAGCGTGATCGTGCCGCCCGCGTCGGCAAGGGCTTTTCGGGCGACCACCATCGCCTCGGCGAGATCGGAAAGAAAATCGGTCTTCGCAGCCGGGTCCGGCCGCGGTTCTCCCTCCGGAGGCATCTCGCCCGAGTTCACGACGCGCAGCACCTTCTGCCAGCGTTCGGCCTGCTCGACCGTGTCGATCTGGAGCGGCAAGGCTTCCAGGTTTACGTTTCCCTCCTGCACGGCCGCGTCATGGCACGCGTAGCAATGGGTGGCCAGAAAACCGCGGTGCTGTTCAGGCACGATCACATCGGTCGCGGCGGCCCCGGCGAAGCGACCCACCACTCCGGCGACGATCAGGGCGGCACCGATAGCCGACGTCTTCATGGTGGCCCTCGGTATCAGACCATCAATTCGGGAACCACGCCCGTGCTGTCGCCATGGCGGGCGACGTCGATTCCGACACCACGAAGCATCGTCAGCCAGACGTTGCACAACGGCGTGTCCTTCGGCAGCACGAGGTGCTCGCCGAGCTTGAGACCGGCTCCGCGGCCCGCCAGAATCGTGGGGCAGTTGTCGAGATAGTGGATCGAGCGGATGTTGGTGCCGAAGGCGAGCGTCACGTGATCGAGGAGGCTCGACCCATCGGCCTCTTTCGTCGCCTTCAATTTGTCGAGCAGCCCGGCGAGCAGTTCGCCCTGGACCTGATCCCGCTTCTGGGAGGCCGCCATCCGGTCCCCCGGCACATAATGGCTCATGTCGTGGGGGTTCACGCGAATGTCGAGGCTGGCGAGCAGCGACGATACCGGCTGTCGGTAGGTGATCACGCGGGTGCTGTCGGTCTGGAAGGCGGCGACGATCAGGTCGTACATGATCGCGATTTCAGCCCGACCCCTGAGCCCGGCCGCCGGCTCAGGCAGCGGCGGCGGGGCCTTGGGAACCGCCAGCCACTGCTCCTCTTTCTCGAGCCTTCGCTCGATATCCCGGATGCCCTGGAAATACTCGGAGAGCTTGTCAGCATCGGTCGTGGTAAGGCCGCGCTGCACCCGCTTGGCATCGACCCGCACCGCATCCAGCACGCTCCGCCCGTTGGCGATCGCTACCTTCCGCTGCTCGAGGGGCAGTTCGTCGGCAGAAAACAGGCGGTGAAACAACTGGACGGGATCACGGGGGCCAGCGAGTGGTTTGCCATGCTGATCCCAAGCCAGCGACATGCCGGGCCCGTGGCCTGCATTGCCATCATCGCTGTCGAGTTGGAGCGACGTGAGCCGAGTGTGCCGACCAAACTCCGCCGCCGCCACCTGATCGGCGGAGATCGTGTTCGAGAAACTCTGGCCCGGCACCGCAAACCGGTTGGCCCCGGTGAGCCAGAACGTGCTGCCCCAGTGGGCCTCGTTGCTGTGCCGGTGCGAACAGCCCTGAACGACCGTGAAATCTGCCTTGTGCCGAGCCAGCGGAGCCAGCCCTGTCGGAAGCGTATAGCCTGCCCCGGTCTGATTCATGTCGGGAAACCAGGTCTCCTGCGTCACTCCCCAGCCGATGCCAAGGAAGACGACCCGTTTGGGTGGCGTGGCCACCGGAGCCGCAGAGGCGTGCCGTCGGAACCCAAGCGATTCGAGGCCGGGGAGGGCGATCGACGCACCCGCCCCCCGGAGGAAATATCGACGGTTGATCTGGGGATTCATGGTCGATGCACTCAAATGATGGCGAAACTCTTACGTGCCGACCTTGCCAGCCCGGCCCGTCTTGGCCAGATCGAAGTCGGCCGTGTTTGCGCCAGGCTGCACGGTAAACTCCAGCCCGCTTGTCGCGGTGGTGAGATACCGTTCTGAGAATGGCATGGCGGCCCTCCAGGCCCTGGTTATTTCTCGGAGATCCCGAGGCCGCAGGTCGCCAGGGTCACCAATCGGGGCAAAAGCCCGCGGCAATCCGAGCTGCACCACATAGTCTCCGATGGGCAGCCCTCGAGCCACGCGATACTGCAGCGCGTAACGGCCGTCCTGCTCGACAGTTCCCGATGCGATGAAATTTCCGCCCTTGGCGATGAAAACAACTTGGCATCCTTGGGCGATGGGCTGGCCATCGACCGCAATGCTTCCCGCGACCGTCCCTCGCGGACCAACGTAGCCATCGACCGGGGAATGGCAGCCGGCGATTCCAATCACCCCGGCCAGCAGGAAAAGTCCAGCATAGCTGATGTTCATCGCTGCCTTCCTTAGTCTGCCTCAAAGGCCAGGCTGTCGTCCCGCACCGCCATGAGCGTCAACGTCTCCATGTAGATGTCGTTCCGAATAAAACGCGTGGCGCCATCAGTCGTGATTGCCTGCGTTCCACCGGGATGCTCCGAGGCGAGCGGGCAGTTGCCGTACTGGTACACATGCCATCCGCTCACCCCGACGCCATCCTGCCCCTCGACCGCTGCATTTGGTGAATACCGGATCGTGACGGAGTTCATGTGCCCGACGCGGAGATTGTCAGCACGTCCAGCTAGCGACCAGCCCATGGACACTCCGGGGCGACGGTCTTCCTCCACGGTGCCGGTCGGATTGGTGATAACACCACTGATTTCACCAACGAGCAATGTCTTCGATGTTCCGTCCGTGCACATCCGCAGGTCCACCCCAAGGGGCGACACGACGGCATCGTTCCGGGAATTCGGAATCATTCCGCGATTCGAAGTAATGCCCCACCCACTCGAGTTCGTCCTCAACTGATCTGTACTCGTAAATCTCCCAACGGTCGTCGCACCGGCAATCCCAAAATAATGGGAGTTCTGATAGTCAATGTTTGATCTCCGCGCGAGTTGAGACGAAGGGCATTTGAGCACCGGAAGATTTGCCTGCTGGCTAACGGAATGGTTAACATCAACGCCATTGAAACTTTTACCCGCGCCCGACACGTTTGGCTTCTCGAAATCGAACTGGGAGTAAATTTCGCTGAGCTCCATAAAGGGCAAGAGTTCGACCCACTGAGACCAGCCGAATAGATTTGTGGCGGAATTGACGGTGCCATAGCCACCCGACGGAAAGGCTTTTTTGGCATCATGGTAGTTGTGCAGCGCGAGCCCGATCTGCTTGAGGTTATTGCTACAGGCCGCTCTCCGACCCGATTCCCGCGCGGCCTGCACAGCCGGCAACAGCAGGCCGATGAGCACCCCGATGATCGCGATCACCACGAGCAATTCGACCAACGTGAAACCCCTCAAACGCTTCATGATGTATTCCCCTGGAAATGACGCGATAACCCTCTCAAGAGGAAAAGGCGGCAGGCCTTTTCTGATTACGGATTTTTCAAGGAAGATTCTTTCGAGCCCAAAGTCTCGAGGGTTGTCTCATCCAGACTCACCGAGAGGTCGTCGATAAGGGCCACCCCCCGGCCGCCGGCGCGATGCTTCGTGTGCGACTGAAATTGCAATCTCGGTTGCGCTCCCAACGCAATCGGATGATTCCGCATCACCTCGAGGCCATTCACCATGACGCTGGCAGTGGCCGATCCGTGGCGGTCGTAACTGGTCGGAGTGTCATCCAGCACCATAACCACCTGATACGGCCCGATGGCGTCGGCATCACGGGCAAAGACTCGATGATGCCCGCCGACCCGCTGCCCGTGGCCCCAGAGCTCTACCTGCCAGCTCGGTGACACCAGCACACCGAGTGCCGCCTGTGGTTTGTAGGTCGGCGATAGCTCTTCACGTGATCCATCATCGATCACGATGCCAGCCCAGCGGCGGGGGGCACCCGCCG
>CAYZFV010000138.1:0-6896 GCA_964477765.1 uncultured Candidatus Kuenenia sp. | reverse complement strand
ATGCCTGGGTCGCCTCCCGCGACCCGGCCGAACGGCGGATGATCATCAGCCTCGACACCGATGAGCGGCTCGAATGGCTCGATCGCTACTCTCGGCTCCAGTCGCGGCTACCCGCGCGGCCCTTCAGCGACCAGGGGCGGCCGCCTCGCCGTGGCCCGCCACCGCGTGGAGAAATTCCAGCACCGCCGCGTTGAAGACCTCCGGCGCTTCCAGCGGCACCAGATGGCCGGCCCGGGGCACGATCAAGAGTCGGGCGTCGGGGAGGATCGACTCCATCCGTTGCATGATCGCCGGCGGGGTGAACGTATCTTCTTCGCCCACGACCAAGAGCGTGGGGATCGCGAGCGACCGCATGGTGTCGGTCATGTCAGGACGATCGCCCATCGCGGCCAACGCCGCTTGGATGGTGCCCACGGCCTGTCGATGAATGGTCTGCCGGAGCAGTTCTTCGATCGCGGTCCGGCGAGGCCGGGCACGAGCCTCGGTCGACTGGGCCAGGAGGGTGCCGAGCATCGTGTCGGCCAGCAGCCCCGCGCCGCGGCGGCCGACCTTGGCAGACAGGCCGGCCCGCCCGGCCCGGGCTTCCGGCGTGTCGGCGTCGAGCTTCGTGTCGCAGAGGATGAGACCGCGGACCCGCTCCGGATGACGGGCGGCGACATGCTGGGCGACATACCCTCCCATCGAGACGCCGCAGACAAAGGCCGGCTCGGACACATGCAGCGCGTCGAGCACCGCCACGGCGTCATCGGCCATGCCCGCGATGCTGGTGATCGGGGGTTCGCCCTGGGTGGCTCCGAAGCCGCGTTGATCGGGCGCGATGACCCGCACCGCCTCGGCAAGCTCTCCTTGCGCCTCCCACATCCCATGGTCGAGCGGGAAGGCATGGAGCAACAGCAGCGGAATGCCGCTGCCGCGGGTATGCACGGCAAACGGCGTGGCCCCGATGGAGAGGGTGTGGGTGGACGTCATGGCGCCGGCTCAGGCTGCCGGCCGCTCGCCCGCGCCTCGAAGGCCGCGAGGTTCAGCCGGATGATGCGGTTGTGGGGCTCGTGTCGCATCGCCAGCCGCTGCGTACGGATCGCCGCCGCGAGATTGCCGGCGGCAGCGTGGCAGTGGGCCAGCGTGTCGAGGTAGCTGGCGTTGTCGAAGGAATCACGCAGCGACCGCTTGGAGTAGCGCAGCGCCTTGGCGAAGTCACCCGCGGTGTTGGAGACGAGCCACGCATACTCGTTGTAGGTATTGGGATCGTCCGGCACCTGCTGAATCTCATCTTCCATGCGGGCCAGCGTCGCCTGGATACGGTCGAGTGTGGTCTGCCGCTGTTCGGGAGTATTGCTTGGCAGATGGTAAAGCGCGATCAGGGCATCGACGTCGGGAGCCGCGCCATCTGCCGCCGCTTCGAGGGCCCGTCGCTGGGCGGCGGTGTCGCCGGCCGCCGCCGCGGCGCAGGCGCGGAAGTAGTCGGCGCGAGCCCTCGTCTGCGCGGGATCGCGATCGAGCTGCCGCAACGCCGGCGCCCGCTCGCCCGCGTCGTCGCCGACGAGCCGGTCGAGCACGCCGGCCGCCTCGCCGTCACGGCCGCGGTCATGGAGAAATTCCGCATACATCACCGACGCCAACACCTGCTGCTGGGCCGGGGCCTCGTTGTCGTCGACCACGGCGGTGTATTCCCGGGACGCCCAGTCGCCGGCGCCCCACTTCTGGAGCAGGATTCCGGCCCGCAGCCGATCGACGAAGCTCATGCCCTGCTGCTCGAAGGTGGCCCGCGCCAGCTGCTCGGCCACCGTATCGTTGCCGCGGGTCCGCTCGCAGACGGCCCGCGCAAACCGCAGGATGAAGTGCTCGCGAACATCGTCGTGGCCTTCGGCCGGCAGGTCATCGACCACGTCGGGCAGGCCGTGCGCGGCAGCCCAGATCAACGTGTCGGCAAGGTTGGAAGCGGTCTGCAGCGTGTCGTCGCCTCCCTGGGCGAGAAACTCGGCAAACACGCCGCGGAGGATGCCGCGGGCCTCCTCCACATCACCGGTCTCGATGAGCATCAAGACGAGGCTGCGCTCGAAGAGCCGCTGGGTGGTGCGGCCGAGATCCCGGGTGATGGCGGCCGAGCTGTCGCTTTCGTCGACCTCCGAGTCACCGGCGGTGGTGACGTCGGCCGGGCGGCTGCGGTCGAGCAGGGCCACGACCTCGCGGGCCATGTCGCGGGCCGCCCGCCGACCGTCGGCTGAGTCGGCCTGGGTGAACGCAACCAGGCTGGCCAGGAGCCGGGAGGTCGGCCGCTGGCTCCTGCCCAGGGCCATCGCGATCCGCTCGGCGATCCCCGGCCAGAATGGGTCGCCCGGAGTCCACTCGCGGGCGAGCAGAGCCGCCGCCACGCGGGAGGCGGTGGGATCGCGATCGAGGCGGGCGATGCGGGCCAGCGGGGAAATGCCCGTGTCATCATCCAGCCGGAGCAGCCAGTGCATCGTCACGACACGTTCGGCCAGCGTCTTTGCCTTGTATCCCTGCAGGATTCTGCGGGCCGCCGGGTCATCGCCGGGATCATCCACCGGTATCGATTCGACGAGCCAGGTCGCCCGCAACGCCACCTCGAGATCGTCGCTCATCTCGGCTGCGGCGAGGAGCTGGTCGATCGCGGCGGCACCGAGGCCGTCGAGCTCGGCAGCGGCCCGTTCACGGCGACCGTAGTGAGGATCGCCCAGCTGCCGGATCAGCTCCGCGATCCTGTCGTCGGTGGTGCCCGCCGCCCCCGCCGCCGCTGCAATGGCCACGAGGAGACCCGCCACGCCGATCCAAACAAGCCCCGTCATGGAGGCAATCCTACTCTGGTGACAGCCCCAAGTCTTGGATCGTGACCAGGGATTCCAGTGGAATGCCCCGGGTTGCCAGGGCGTCGGCCGCGCCGGCGAGCCGATCGATCACCGTCACCACCCGCTCGACGACAAGACCAAACTCCCGCACGCGGTCGATCGCCATCAGTGACGACCCGCCGGTCGTGATCACGTCTTCCACGATCACCACCCGCTGACCCGGCTCCACCGGCCCCTCGACAAACCGCTGCATCCCGTGCCCCTTGGCTTCCTTGCGAACCATGAAGCCCTTGAGAGGACGGCCGGCCACGCCGGCCATCGTCACCACGGCGCTGGTCACCGGGTCGGCCCCGATCGACATCCCGCCGACCGCCTGTGGCAGGCTGCCAACCGCTTCCAGCCGCTCGAGAATCGCCCTGCCGACGAGCATCGAGCCGTGGGCATCGAGCACGACCTGCTTGGCGTCGAGGTAGTAGGAGGCGGTCTTTCCCGACGCGAGGGTGAAGGTGCCCCGTTTGAGGGCTTTTGTGCCGACGAGTTCGATCAGTTCGGTCGTGAGCGGGGTACGCGTCATGGCGGGGGAGGCTGGTACCATACACTCAGTATACCGGGCCTCGGGAAAGCATGTTTTTTGACTCGCCGGGGAGGGGTTTTAGAATTCTCCTTGTGAACCTTGTGAATACGAGCCCTGGCTGCGACCAACATTTCGAAATGGTGATGCACAGGCGGCCAATGGGCTGCTGGGCCTTGTCGGGTGCCCTCGTGGCGGCGCTGGCGGGAGGGCTCGCGACAGTCGCCCACGCGGCCGATGGCAATCCTCCGGCCGTCATGCTCGCGCTGCAGTTGCCGGTCACGGGCACCCGCGACACCCAGCTCGAGGCTGCGATCCTGCGGCACCTCGACGCGCTCAAGGCCGACCCGGCCAGCC
Organism: uncultured Candidatus Kuenenia sp.; assembly: GCA_964477765.1. GTDB lineage: Bacteria > Planctomycetota > Planctomycetia > Pirellulales > UBA1268 > CACORA01. Next base: position 3,161 of record CAYZFV010000138.1, on the reverse strand, counting down.
GCGGTGTGCTCGTGCTCCGCTTCGATGCTCCCGACGACGATGGCCACGTGGGGAGCGACTTCGGCCGCTCGCTCGATCTGGCCCGCTTCCTCACCGACAGCCGGCTCGCCGGTGTGAAGACGGTGGCTTTTCTGCCTCGGGGCGTGGAAGGCCACGCCGTGTTGGTGGCGTTGGCCTGCGAAGAAATCGTGATGGCTGCCGACGCCGTGTTGGGGCCGGCCAATGCCGACGAGCCGCTCGTCGACGATGCGATGCGGGCGGCCTATCGCGAAATCGCTCTGCGACGCAAGACGGTGCCGGCGGCGGTGGCCGTGGCCCTGCTCGACCCGGCGGCGAACGTGGTGCGGGCCTCGACTGAAGATGGTGAACAATATGTCGAGGCGGCCGATCTCCCGAAACTGCGGGAGTCGGTGGCCGTGCTCGAGACTGAAGATGTGGCTCCGGTGCCGCTGGAGCTCACCGGCCGTCGTGGCCGAGAGCTGGGCTTCGTCGCGCGGCTTGGTGACACGCCGGCCGAACTGGCCCGCGGGCTCGGCATCGATGAAGAGGCGCTCCAGATCGATCCCGCCGCCGCCGGTGGCTGGCGGCCTGCGGTCGTCGCGATGAGTGGCCCGATCACCGCCGATGCCGTCACCCGCACGAAGGCGCGGCTGGCCACGGCGCTGGCCGAAGGGGCGACGCTCCTCTGTCTGCGGATCGACAGCCCCGGCGGCGCGGCCGAGCAGAGCCTGGTGCTCGCCAACTGGCTGGCCGATCTCGATCCAGCCGCCGTTCACACGGTGGCCTACGTGCCCCGTGAGGCCCGTGCCGATGCGGCGCTGGTGGCGTTGGCCTGTGACGAACTGGTGATGCATCCCGACGCCGTGCTCGGCGGTGAGGGCGCGGCCGTGCTCAGCGACCGTCAGGCGCAGGCGGTGGCAGTGGCTTGGCGGGAGGGCGTCGCCCGGCGGCGGGGCCGCACCTGGTCGCTGCCGGTGGCGTTGGCCGTGTCCGGCATCAGCGTGGAGCGGGCCACCCAGCCGGCCACAGGCCGGACCGAGTATTTCAGCAGCGAGGAACTGGCGGCCCGCGACGACCGCGAAACCTGGCAGGTTGGTGGTCGCGTCGGCGTGGGGCCGATCCGACTCACCGGGCAGGGGGCCGAACCACTGGGGCTGGTGACCCATCTGGTCGACAGCTTCGGCGGCCTGCGTGATGTGTATGGTCTCACCGGCGACATCCCCCTGGCCGAGCCGCGCTGGAGCGACACTCTGCTTGATGCGCTCGCCAGCCCGAGTCTCGCCTGGCTCCTGTTGCTGATCGGCGGCGCGGGCCTCTACATCGAACTCCATACGCCGGGCCTGGGCTTCGGCGGGTTCGTGGCGATGGTGGCCTTCATCATCTATTTCTGGAGCCAGTATCTGCACGGCACGGCCGGCTGGCTCGAAGTGATGCTGTTTGCGGCCGGTGTCTTCTGTATCGCGGCGGAGATTTTCGTGCTCCCGGGCTTCGGCGTGCTCGGCCTCGGAGGCGGGCTTTTGGTGATCGCGTCGCTCGTGCTGGCGAGCCAGACCTTCATCGTGCCGGCCAACGACTATCAGATCCGCCAACTGCAGTGGTCGCTGCTGGGCGTGCTCGGAGCCGCGATCGGGGTCGGCGTCGTGGCGGCCGTGGCCCGCCGCTGGCTGCCGGCCACGCCCGTGTTGCGACACGTGCTCCTGCCGCCTCCGAGTACCCCCGACGACGCGGTCGAACCGGAGCACCTCGACGAACTGCTCGGCGTGGAGGGCGTGACCACCACCCGGCTGGCACCGGCGGGCAAGGCGCGGCTGGCTGGTATGATTCGAGAGGTGACGGCCGACGGCGGCCTGATCGAACCCGGCACGCCCGTGCGGGTGGTCGACGTTCGTGGGCGGCGGGTGCTGGTCCGTTCATTGACACCATGATTGTGTACGTGAGGTCCACCCCATGACCGCGACGCTCTGGGTGGCCTTGCTGCTGGTGATCGGGCTGGCCGTGATGATGCTCGAGGTGTTTATTCCCTCGGGGGGCATCCTCGGGTTTGTGAGCGTGGCTGCGATCCTGGCGGCCGTGGGCACGGCGTTTCTCCAGATCGGCGTCGTCGCCGGCATGACCGTGTTGGCGATCACGGTGCTCGCAGTGCCGACGGTGCTCTCGTTGGCGTTTCGCTGGTTCCCCGAAACGTCGCTCGGTCGCCGGGTGCTGCCGCCACCCCCCGATCCGGCCGACGTGTTGCCCGACGCCACCCGGCGGCGGCAGCTGCGGGAGTTTGTCGGCCGCGGTGGTCGGGCCGTCGATGAACTGCTCCCGTGGGGGGCCGTCGAGATCGGCGACGTGATCGTCGAGGCGATGAGCGAGAGCGGCCCGATCGCTCCCGGCATGGGCATCGAGGTGGTGGGCGTGCAGGGAATGGCCCTGGTGGTGCGGCGGGTCGATCACGACGCTTCGGCCGCGAAGCACCCCTCCCAGCCGGCGCAACCCGACCCCACCGGGTCGGAAGCGCAGTCGAAAACTCCGCCCGCGGGCGGCGAAGCGGTCTCACCCCTCTCCTCGGTGCTGGAAACCTTTGAATTTGAGGAGTTTGAGCCGCCCCGCGCTTGACTGGAGCCGGCCCCCGAACAACTCTTGAAACGGTGATCGCCAACGGCCTGTCGCGGTTGGATGGTCGATTGGCCCTGAATTCTGGACTGGAGTGTCGCCATGCCGACGTTGATTCTTCTGGGGCTGGGCATCCTCGCCCTGCTTGTCGTGTTCGGCTTGCTGGCCCGCTACCTGCGGCTGTGGCTGCAATCCTACGCCTCGAGCGCCGGCATCGGACTCTTCGACCTGGTGGCGATGAGTTTCAAGAAGGTCAGTCCGACCGTCATCGTCCGCAGCAAGATCATGGCGGTGCAGGCGGGGCTCGGCGACGCCTCGGGAATCACCCGCCAGGCGCTCGAGGCCCACTATCTCGCCGGCGGTCGCGTGCCATTGGTGGTGCAGGCCTTGATCGCCGCCAACAAGGCGAAGATCGACGAACTCAATTTCAAGTTGGCCACCGCCATCGATCTGGCCGGCCGCAATGTTCGCGAGGCGGTGCAGACGAGCGTCTATCCGAAGGTGATCGACTGCCCCGGCAAGAAGAGCGGCCGTGACTCGCTGGATGCCGTGGCCAAGGACGG
>CAYZFV010000137.1:0-4738 GCA_964477765.1 uncultured Candidatus Kuenenia sp. | reverse complement strand
ACGTTTCCTGCCCTCGCCAAGAGGCTGGGCTTCGTGCCGCCGGAAGACGTGCTTCCGATCGCCGAGGCGATCGTGAAGGTGCAGCGCGACTACGGCAATCGCTCCGATCGCAAAGTGGCCCGGCTGAAGTACACGATTCACACGATGGGCCTGGAGAACTTTCGGGCCAAGGTGGAGGAATACTTCGGCAAGCCGCTTGCCCCCTGCCATCCGGCCGATGTGCACGGCTTCGACGACCACATCGGCTGGTTCGAGCAGGGCGACGGAAAATTCTTCTATGGGCTCAACGTCGAAAACGGCCGCATTGTCGATCGCGACGGCTTCCGGCTGAAGTCGGCCCTCCGGCAGATCCTCACCGAGATCGAGCCGGGCGTGCGGATCACCGCCCACCAGAGCCTGCTCTTCACCGACCTGGCTGCGGCGGATCGGCAGCGGATCGCCGACAGTCTACATGCCCATGGCGTGAAGACCTCCGAGGAGATCTCGACGCTGCGGCGGTGGAGCATGGCCTGTGTGGCCCTGCCGACCTGCGGGCTGGCCGTTGCCGAGAGCGAGCGGGTACTGCCCGGACTCATCGACTCGCTCGAGCCCGAGGTGGCGAAACTCGGACTCGCGAGCGACGCCTTCACACTGCGCATGACCGGCTGCCCCAACGCCTGCGCACGGCCCTACAACTCCGACATCGGCATCGTGGGCCGGACGGCCGGCAAGTACACGCTGTTTCTCGGCGGGCGGCTGCTCGGCGACAGGCTCAACGAGCAGTACAAAGATGTGGTGCCCTTCGAAGATCTCCCGAAGGAGATCACGGCGGTGCTCGCCTACTACAAGGCCGAGCGGCAGGATGGAGAAACGCTCGGCGATTTCTGCCACCGCAAGGGCGTCGATGCGGTCCGCACGTGGGCCGATGCGTGGCTGACGGGCTAGCTTTCCGCAAGCCTCGCCATCCATGGCCTCGGCGTGTTCAGGCCGGAACGTCGTCCCACATCGGGCACCACAGCGGCATCCGCGGAAACAGCTGGCCCGCGAGCTTCTGAGCCATCTGCGTCGACGACTCCATGCGGCCGGCCAGCACCGACTCCGCCGGATCGCACTGGCAGAGCACGAGGCGAGCCAGTTCATCGTCGCCCAGCCGCAGGTAGCTGCGGCCGACGCGGCCCGCATGCACGGTGGCATTTCCGTTCGCAACGATGATCGAGCCACGGAAGCAGGGCGCATCGAGGCCGAGCTCCACCGTTTCACGAATCCCGGCGGCGGCCACGCGGGCTGCGACCGCTGGCGCGAGGGCGTTCAACACCTCCAGCGGCTTGAAGAGCTTGGCCACGAGCATCCGGTCGCCCGGCTGCACATCGCCCGACGCCGCGGCCACGGCCGCATGGAGCGGATCGGCGGCGCTCGACTCATAGACGATCTGCTGGCGGTCGTTTTCAATCGCTTCGGCGCAGATGCGGGCCAGGATCTCCCGATCGAGCCCGGGAAACTCCGGATCGGCCAAGACTTCAAGCACGCGGTTGCCCGACTGGATCGCATAGCCCACGATCCGCGCGGTGGTCTCATGGAGGTCGTAGCGATCCTGGCCGACGAGGGCCACGAGGATCGAATCGAACGCGGCGCGGCTCACCAGCCATCGCGAATAGGCTTCGCTGCGATCCTGAGGGCCGACGAATCGCGAGGCGTTTTGCTTGTAGATCCGCAGGATCGCCGGCAGCTCGACATGTCGCCACTGCCGCATTGTCACGGTCTCGCCGCTTCGCTGCGGCTCTTCGAGCAGCCGCGAAAGAATCTCCGTCGGCTTGCCGGGGGTCGCGCAGTCGCGGCCGAGCACGCTCCAGCCCAGTTCCCGAAAGGAGGCGGCGACTCGCGTACGCGAGAAGGCGACCGCGGCTCCGATCTCCTGCATCCGCTCCTCGGCCGCCCGCACCAGTTCCTGGCCATGGCCGGCGCCGCGGCACTCTGGCAGTACGGCCAGCCGGTCGATCACGGCCGCCGGCACCGATGTTTCCCCGAGCAACACCGCCCGCGGCATCACCTCGACATGCCCCACGATGCGGCCGGCGAGCCGGGCCACGAGCCGATTGGCCGAATCATGATCGGGATGGTCGACGGCTGCATGGAATTCAGCCCGGGTAGGGGGCTGCGGGAGGCCCGAAAGCAGCTGCAGCACCTCGCTTTGATCCCCGGCCCGTGCGGGGGCGATATGGCACTGTTCCAGCATCCAGGCCGGAGGTTTCCAGGGGGCGGCGTGCTGGTGCGGCACGTGCACCACCGCCTCGCGCTTCGGCTTGTTCAGCGGTCGACGCTTGACCACCATGCCGGCTGGCCGCACCTCGACCATATGCACCGCCTCGGTCGATGATTTTTGGCATGTGGCGGCTTTCTTGGGCTTGGCCGCCGACTTCTTGCGGACAGCGGTGGCCGTCCGGGTTGCAACATGACCAGAGCTGGGGGTGCGAGAACGAGCAGCCCGGGGCGAACGCATAGAGTCTCCTCTCCCTGGAGCGCGAAAATCATTCCGTTGGTCGCCAAAGATATGCGGTGGCTCAACCCGTTTCCAGTAGCAGGAACTTTTTCAGTGTCTTTTCCGGGAAAAAACACCAAGGATGCGCCCGCGATGCGAGCACCTTGTGGGCCCGGATCGCCTGGGCCAGGGGGCCGACACGGGTGAGCAGTTCGTCGCGCAGCGGCTGCGTGTACATCGCCAGCCGTGCATTGGCGGCACGAATCTCCCGACAGCGACGCTTGGCAAGCGTCACCGTGGGATGGGTCTCGATCCAACGCCACTTGTCGCTCACCAATTCCCGCACCGCCTCGGGCCGCGCGTCGAGTGGTTCGAGGTGCCGCTCCGGATGAAACTCGAGGTCGCGGAGCAGCCGATGCACGTCGGCGAGTTCAGCCTCCGGGGCCAGGCTCTCGCGTCCTTCGTAATGTGCGGCCACCGGGAGCCGGAGCGTGCCCGACACGATCGCGAATCGCGGCGGGTCGCAGCCGGTGAGCCGGCGGACGATCTCGTCGGTGAGCTGGTCGTACGCCGCGCCGCCGATGCCGTGCACGAACACGTCGGCCACGAGCAGCCGCGCCAGCAGCGTCGTGATGATCGCCCGCGGCCGCAGCCGGATGCCGTGCTCTTCCATCCGCGACAGGGCGTCGACCCACTTCGAGGGCGATGTCTCCGCCGAGATCGGCAGTTCGACCCGCAGCGTTTCCATGTCGGAGATCGTCATCCCGCCGGGAGTCGACATGTTGGCAAACGCCCGCCGCCGCCGCGGATCCTCGCGCGACCAGATCCACCACGGAATCTCGAGCCACTCACCCTCGGCCGGGTTGTCGACGCGGCTGACCAGGTCGGGCATCGGCCGCGACAGGCTCCGCTCCCGGTGGGCGGCGCGGTAGGCGGCCAGCCCGCTGTTGTAGGCGTCGTGGAGCAGCCGGGTATGGGCCAGCAGCCAGCCGATAAACACCATCACGGTGGGCAGCCGCACCATCTCGCTCATCGGCAGTTCGAGCGTCTCCAGCCCGTACCGCTCCTCGAGCATGTGGCGAGCCTGGGCGATGGCGAGGCCGAGGCGATGGGATTCGCTCGCCCGCTCGACGGCCAGTGGCCACCAGCGACGCAACACCGCATCGGGCTCGAGCGGCCGCAGCAGCTCACTCGCGCGGCGGCCGAAGGCGGCGAAGCATTCGGGGTCGAGGATGCCGCGCTCTTCCCACGCCATCTCCGGCGCCGGCAGATCGAAAAACACTTCCTCGTAATGCGCCTGCTCCTGTGTGCCCACCGGCACGTCGACACTCGTGCGGGCGCAGCGGTCGGTGTCGATGACGAGGTTGATCGCCGTGCCACCGAGTTGCCGGGCATAGGCATCGAGGACGAAGTTTTTCAGCCACACACCGGGATGGAAGAGCTCCGGCTGATGGCCCCCCATCACGATCGGCTGGGCGATCCATTCGGCCATGTTCTTCGGCCGATGCACATCGCGGTAGCTGCCGGAGTATTCGGCGGCGACGGTGAGCACCTCGCGGCGTGTGGCGGCGATCAGCTCCCAGAGCTTCATGTCCCCGATCCGCGTGCTGAAGGCGGCGCGGAGGAGACGGTTGTTGTCGACCAGCGTTTCGATCGAGGTGGCGGGAGCGTCGACGGAGGGCGTGATCGGGGGATCGATCAGGCGACCGCCCGAGGCGGCGGGTGGCTTTTGAATGCGTCGAAAAGCGGGCATGTCCGACAGGTGGCCTCGTGCCTGGGAGCCGAAGATCCTGCGGCTTCCGGCGCCGCAGTGCCGCTCCACTAGGGCGCGGTCGCCGCGGCCTGCTGGGCCACGGCCGCTTCCGCACGGTCGAGAACGGTCCGGTAGTAGGCCAGACGGGTCGCCGCATCGTCCAGTGCGCCTCCGAAACTCCGCGCCAGATCGAGGTAGAGTAGCGGCACCGGCAGCTCCCTGATCCGCAGGCCGGCGGCGGCTGCCTGCACCCACACTTCCAGCGGCATCGCATAGCCTGTTTCGGTGATGTGGAGGCGGCGGAGGGCCCGCCGCGAATAGGCCTTGAAACCGCAGAAGGCGTCGGTGATCGCCAGCCCGAGCCGGGTATTGATCTCGGCCGTGATCTCGGCATTGATCCGTCGTCGGGCGGCGGGCGGGGTGGAGTCGCCGGGAAACTGCTTCAGGTAGCGACTGCCGCTGACGATGTCGGCAGCGCCGGAGGTGGCGGCCGCGACAAACTCGGAGATCAGCCGCGGCTGGTGCTGGCC
>CAYZFV010000136.1:0-6125 GCA_964477765.1 uncultured Candidatus Kuenenia sp. | reverse complement strand
GCGCACCGGGGGGACGGCCCGCCCGCCGTCGCTCGTTCCCGACCCGCCGGGGGTGGGGGGCGGCCTCGCCGGCACCTCCGGGGACAAGCCCCGCCAGTTTGGCATCGATCTCCCGTAACGACAGGCCACCCGCCAGCAGCCGGGTCAGGGCGCGGCCCACCACGAGCTGCTGAAAATCAAACCACGCAAGCGACCCGGCCCGCCTGGTGGCAACCAGCAGGCCACCGCGGATCCAGTGGCGAACGGCCGCCGGCGTCGTGCCCAGCACGTCAGCCATCATCGCCACGGTGTAGAGCCGGCTCACTCCCGGTTCGTCGAACTCCTGGGCGCAGGCGACATTCGTCTGCACGGTCGATCTCCCCCCCTCGCGAGCCGATCGGCGGCGTGATGGTGAAGCCGCTGCAGCGGGTGGCGGCAGCGTGAAAGGCAACACAGGATGGTCATCCGTGACCGTGGGGGGCATGCTCGAGGCTCCGAAGATTCGGGGGAATCTAACGCACGATCGGCCGATCGTCTATCGTCAGTGGTGTGGGGGCATTGGATTGGCCTTTGCGACTTTTGCCACATGCAGGCGTTGAAGATTGTATGAGCGATTGGAGCGCGGATGATTCGGCACGGCTGCCGCGTGTGGCCATCGTGGGCGGCGGGCCCGGGGGGCTCTTCACAGCCTGGCACCTCGAGCGACTCGCGGCGACGCCCGTGTCGCTGAGGATTCTGGAAGCGAGCCATCGGCTGGGCGGCAAGGTCTGCACGGCGTCGTTTGCGGCAGCGGCGGTCTCCTACGAGGCGGGGGCTGCCGAACTCTACGACTACTCTCCCGTCGATGACGATCCACTGCGGCAGCTGGTGCGGCATCTCGGCCTGCCGACGGTGTCGATCGGTGGGGCGGCGGTGTTCGTCTCGGGTCGACCGATCGCCAATCTCGATGATCTTGCGGCGACGTTCGGGGAAGCCGCCCGCCGTGAACTCAGGGACTTCGATATCGGGGCCCGCTCCGCGATGACGGCCGCGGAGTTTTACGAGTCGGGATCCGATCATGCCGCCGACGCCACGGCCGGAGGACCGTTTGCGGGCATGCTCGACGGCATCGCCTGTGCCGGCACGCGACGCTACATCGACGCGATGATCCATAGCGATCTGGCCACCGAGGGAGGGAAAACCAGCTGCGGCTACGGCCTCCAAAACTATCTCATGAACGACCCGGCCTATATGCGGCTCTACTGCATAGCCGGCGGCAATGAGCAACTGATGCAGGCCATCGCCGTTCGGCTTGCGGCCGAGGTGCGGCTGGGCACGGCGGTGATCGAGGTGGGCGGCGGGTGCGACGGGGCGATCCGGCTCGGCATGGAATCGCACGGGCAGATGAAGCACGAGGAGTTTGATGCGGTGATCCTCGCGCTGCCGATGGATGCCCTCAGGCGGGTCAGGTTTGTCGGGGCGTCTCTCGCCGGCGATCTGCGGCGGCATGTCGAGCAGCACGATCATCCGGCCCACTATCTGCGGGTGAGTGTGCTTCTTGATCGACCGGTGCCGCCGCTCCCCGGCGATGATGCCTACCTCATGCTCGATGCCTTCGGCGGGACGTGTCTCTACGTGGAGTCGGCCCGTGATCCCGGCGCCGCGCATGGCGTGCTCGGCTGGCTGCTCGGCGGGGAAGCGGCCGTGGAGATGGCGAGCCTGCCCGACGACCTACTCGTGGCCGCCGTGCTCGATTCCCTCCCGGCACCCCTCGAGGCTTGTCGGGAACGGGTGCTGGAGGCCCGGGTGCATCGCTGGACGGGGGCGGTGAGCGCGCTGCCAGGTGGCTGGGCGCGACTCCCGGCCGACCGTCGGCATCGGCCCTCGCCGGTCCACCCCAACCTCTTCGTGGTGGGCGACTATCTCTACGATTCGACGCTCAATGGCGTCCTCGACTCGGCCGAATATGTGGCCGGCTGGGTCGCGGCCGAGCAGATGGCCGACCGGTCGGCTATCCCTGGGGGCTGTGGGGGGAAGACCACGGAGGCCTTCGCATGATTGTCCGAGACAGTGATGAACATCATGATCCACTGCAGATTCCCACGGGGCTGCCGGCGGAGGCGTCACTGCGTCGGTTGGCGTTGCCGTGTGGCAAGGAACTGCTTCTGTTGGTGGTGCCGCACGACCATCATGACGAGCGGCAGTCGCCTTCGAGCACGATGCCGGTCATCGACGCGGTAAATGCCTGGGTCGCGGCAGCTGGTCTTGCGGCGACGAACGTGGCTGCCGTCGTCGCGGTGCCGCTCTATGGCTGCCACGTTACATGGGCGCCGGGGCGGGCCGCCGTGATCGGCAGTCCTTCCAAACTCGACATGCTGGTGACGGCGGTGGCCGATTTTGCCGGCCGTGAGGCGGAGCTCCGCCAGCTCGAAGAGCGGTGCGGCCAGTTCCTTGAATCGCTTGATGGCGATGCTCCCTATGCCTTCGCGGTCGATGACCGCGGGCTCGATCACCACGAGGCTTTGGCGGCCCGGTTTCGCGAGGCGGTGGCTGTCCGCGGTCGGCTGGCGCTCCTCGCACCGGCCGTGCATGCTCCACCGCTCCATCCGCCGACGCTTGCCAGCCAGCTGGGCGAGCGGCTGCGCGACCGCACGCGGCTCGCCGAGCGGCATGAGTTTGCCGTCGATCGGGCCGAACTTGCCGAGCGGCTCTACGAGGCCTGCGGGCAACGGGTCGCTGAATTCGGCATCGCCCGCCGGCAGTTGGGTTTGGAATGGGCGATTGTCGTGCTGTTGGTGATCCAGACGGCCTTGCTCATTGTTGATCTCCTCGCCAGGGGGACCGCACCGTGAGCCGACCGACCGAGTCGCGGCAGGCTTCGATCGACGTGCTGCGAGCGGTGGCGATCGGGCTGATGGTGGTTGTGCACTTCGTCGAAAATCTGTCGGGCTGGTACGACGGAGGCAGCGGCCCCTTCGAGGGTGTGCACCGCGTCTGGTGGCTGCCGACCGGATTCGCCGCGCCGCTGTTCACGGTTCTTTCCGGCATCAGCTATCGCCTGTGGCTGGGCATGCAGACGCGGCGGGGCGAGCCTGATGAGACGATTTCCAAGCGGACCGTGCGCCGCGGACTGTTTTTGATCGGCCTCGGGTTCGCCTTCAACGTGCTTGTGTGGCTGCCGGAGGATGTCTTCAACTGGGATATCCTCACGCTCATCGGCCTCGGGCTGCTCGTGCTCGACGTGGCCCGGCGGATGCCAGACTGGGTGGTGGTGCTGGCGGCCGTGCTGGTCTTGGCGGTGAGCCCAGCCATGCGGGCCACGGCCGACTATCCCGCCTTTTGGCAGGCTGGCTATTTCGACTACGACTTCACGCTCGCCGACGTGCTGCTCGGCTGGCTCGTCGTCGGCTACTTCCCGGTCTTTCCCTGGCTGGCGTTTCCCTTGCTCGGCCATGCCTTGGCGGCGTCGCTCTTTGGTGCCCAGGATGTGCAGAGTGAACCGCGATCACGACGCGTTGCGACCAGCGGTGTCGCCGGCATCGCGACCGCCCTGGCGTTGATCGTGTTGTGGCCCGCCCTGCCGGCGGCCATCACCGGGGGAGCGGCCCGCGGCTGGACGATGTTTCCGGCCTCGACCGCCTATTGCCTCGGGACGCTCGGCACCGTGACGCTGGCGGCTGCGGCCCTCCATCGCGTGATCGACAGGGGCGGGCGGCAGTGGGGCCGGCTGCTCACCTGGGCGACACCGCTCAGCCGGCATGCGTTGTCGATGTATCTCCTCCATCACGTCGTGCATGTGTGGCCTCTGTGGGTCTGGGGCGCGGTGACCAGCGGAGAGACGACGGCGCTGTGGCAGGGGGCGATGCCGCCGGCGGCATCCCTCGCGCTGGCTGGTGGATTTCTGGTGGCGGCTGCGTGGTTGTTTCGCTGGATCGATCGGCGGCGGATGCCGTCGGCAGAGTCGTTGATGCGGTGGGTCTGCGACTGAGGCTGTCGCAGGATCATGAGGGCACGGGGGCGATCCAGCCCTCGAGCGGATCGAGCCTGCGGGGCAGCCCGTAGCGGGGCAGCGCGGCGGCATGGGCCGCCTGAAGCGCACAGATCACGGCATCGAGCAGGTCGCCGCTGCCGTCGGCCACGAGTCGGCGGCGCCAGCCGTCGCTGATCACCAGCCGCACGGCGAGCCCGGCTGTGCCGGCGACGAGGGCGGCCACGATGCTCGCGCGGTGGCGGCGGCGGTCGGCCGTGTGCTTGTTCGGATCGTCGCTTTTGTACGACCGCTTCGTCACGGTGCGGGCGGTGAAGCCGGGATAGGCCTCCAACGCGATGCGGCGGGGGCGACCGCGGCGGCCCGGATGCCGATGGGCGGGAAAGGCCAGCCCGGCGTCGAGCATCCGTCCGATGCCGGCATGCATCATCCAGGCCACCGGTGGATTGGCCCACCGCATCGCCGGGCTCGACCCGGCCGGCTTGTCGGTGGCCCGCCAGGCGAACTTGTCGCCCACCGGGCGAGCCCCGCACCAGCGGCGAAACGTGTCGCGCAACTCCTCGCGAGGCTGCTGGCAATAGAACCGCACGAACTCCGGCCATCCGGTCGGCCAGCCTTCATGCTCGATGAGCGGTCGCGGTTGACCAAAGGGCAGATCGAAGCCGCCCAGCCATGCAGCCTCTTCGCCGAGGAACTGCTCAAAGGCGGCGAGGCTCTCGAGCTTCAGAATCTTGTCGAGCCGGTAGGAAGGTCGCCGCGTTGCCGCCCGCCAGTGACCCATGGCCACCGTGATCGGCTTCCTCTTCGACGGAGCCGACGTGAAGTCGACGCCCAGCACCGTGCTGGTGGTGGACACGTCAGGTGGTGTGGCCACCGCGGGCGGCCGGGAAGGGAGCAGCCGAGGTCTCGGCGGCCGGCACGTCGCGGGTGCTTCCCCGCGGTGGCGGCGGCTCGACGGCCGGGCCGAGTGGGGCGACGCTCGGCTGCGGCGCGGCCTGCGTGTCGGTGGCCGACGGCCGGGCTTCAGGCGTCGAGATCGGCTCGAGACCGCTCTCCACCGGCTTCTGGGTTCGCACCGCACCGGCCGCTTCCGGGTCGACATGCTTTAGATCAGAACTCCCCCAGCCCTCGGGCTGCTTCTGCGGTGCGGGGGCGGGCATGTCGCTGAAGGTTTTCGGCGCGGTCGTGGGAGCCGGCTGGGCTGCCGGGGCCGTGGGTCGGGCGGCAGCGGCCGGTGCCAGCGAGGGCGGTGCCACCTGGGACTGCGTCGCAGCGGCGGCCGCAGGCAGCGGATTGCCACAGGGATCGAGCGGCACCCGCATCACCACGGTCCGCGGCTTCCGCACGGTGTAGGTGTAGGGCACCCGCTTCTCGACCGTCCGCGGCACCTGCATCGTCCGCTCTTCGGTCACATACTTGCAGACCTGCACGCTCACCGGCTCGACCCGTTCTTCGGTCACATACTTGCAGACCTGCACCGGCACCTGGCGAACCTGCTCCTCGGCCACCATCCGCATCGTCTGCACCGGCACCTTGTTTTCGACCCGCTCGACGACCTTGCGGACGGTCTGCACGGGCACCTGGCGAACCTGCTCTTCGGCCACCATCCGCATCGTCTGTACGGGCACCTGCTGCACCACCTGCTCATCGACATAGCGGACCGTCTGTACCGGCACGCGGCGAGTCACCACGCGGTTGACCATCGTGGTCTGCGGCACCTGCACCGGCGTGTAGGTGGGCTGGTAGACGCGGTTTACCTGATTGACCACCGCGCCGGGGGTCATCGCCCAGGCGTAGCCGCCGCGTTGCCACTGCATGAGGCCGGTGTAGGGATTGACGGCCCAGCCGCCGGGCACCCAGCCGAGCTGCGCCGTACCGGGAGTCACCACGGGCGTGACCGTGTCGACTGCCTGTGTGCCCACGGAGTAGGTCGTGTGCATGGTGGTGACCGGCTCGGCGACGGTGTAGGCCTCTTCTCGTTCGCTCGTCTCATAGACCGGGCGGCGAACGGTGCTCACCTGCTGCTGCATGGCGGTCTCATAGACCGGCTTCATGACGGTGTAGCGCTCTTCACGGGTACTCGTCTCCACGACGTCTCGAACGACGTCGTAGCTGCGGTCGACAACCTGTGTTTCATAGACGGGCTTCATCACCGTGTAGCGCTCCTCGCGGGTCTGGG
>CAYZFV010000135.1:0-4034 GCA_964477765.1 uncultured Candidatus Kuenenia sp. | reverse complement strand
AAATCAACAGCAATCCTGTTGTCGCGCTAGCGAAGTCAGGTATTTTTGTGTTGGCAGGAACTTCCGACGTTGGCAGCGCAATCAACAGCGAGAGTAATCTTACCGTTCCCGCTCCAGGAAGCCCCGGCACTCGAGACCTCCTGCCCGAGGAAATGATGAGTTCAAACCATCCTGGGGGAATTAGTGTCGTTTTCTGCGATGGTCATAGTTGGTTTTTGAGAGACACGATTGCACCAAGAGTGCTTTCGCAGCTAATGACTTCAAAAACCGGAGTCGCAACGTCTCCGTACGGCAATCAAACAGGTTTGATGCCGACGTTGCGCGAAGATGATTACAAATGACGCGGATGGCTTTCCGCTTGAACTTACTCTATCCTCTTCACACTCCTGGCCAGCCGTAGCGTAAGTTCACATGAGCCGGGCCTTCACCCTCATCGAACTCCTCGTCGTGATCGCAATCATCAGCGTGCTCACGGGGATCGCGATCCCTGCCGTCCAGGCGGCCCGGGAAGCATCGCGGCGCACATCCTGCCTCAATAACCTCGGCCAGGTCGCCAAGGGCATGGCGCAACACGAGGCCCAGTTTGGCCACTTCCCCACCGGCGGCTGGGGCGGCGTGTGGCTCGGCGTCTCCCCTCGCGGGAGTGACGCTGCCCAGCCCGGCGGTTGGACGTTTTCGCTCCTTCCCTTCATCGAGGAACTCGCCGCCCACGACTCCCTCGCCAAAAACCCCTCAACCGAAGACTACAAGGCGTTCGCCAAGGCCGGCATCGCCGTCTACAACTGCCCCACGCGGGCCGGCCGCCGGGTGCTGGGGAATGTGAACACCACCGGCTACTTCGGCGCCCCGGCCGGCGGGATCACGATCGATTCGGCCGCCCGCTGCGACTACGCCGCCAATGGCGGATCGTCCGGCGCCTGTGCCGAATCCGAGACTATCAAACGACTGCCCGTCAACGGGCTCAACCGCGACCTCACGTTTACTGCCTGCCAAGGCGGCGGCTCCGCGTCGCTGGCCTTCAAAGACGTCGCATCGGCGGGCGCATTCACCGCCGGCGCATGCGGCAGCTGCGAGGGTGATATCGATGCGCTTCTCTTGGCGAACGCGAGCAATAACTACGCCTACTGCCCCAAAGATCTCGCCGAAGGCGACCTCTGGCGAAAGCAGGGAATGATGACAACCCTTGTCAGACAGAGCGTTTCCGACCCCGCCATCGTCACGGCCGCCATCGTCGCCAACCATCAAAACGGCGTGGCCCACTTCATGAGCCGAGTGACGCCCGCCCACATCCGTGACGGACTCACCAATACCTACCTGGTCGCGGAGAAATATGTGGCGGCCGATACCTACCAGACCGGCACCGACAAGGGCGACGACCGGCCGATGTATGTGGGATTTTCGCCGACCAATATCCGCTGGGGCCTGGCGCCTCCAGCGAGGGATGAAGCCGGAATTTCCCGGCCCACGGCCTTCGGGTCGGCCCATGCCGGCGGCTGGAATGTCGGCCTCGCCGACGGTTCGGTGCGGACGATCAGCTACGATATCGCCCCTGATCTGCATCAGAGGCTCTCCTCACGGGCCGACAAGCAGGTCGCGATCGTGCCCTGACCGGCCTTGCACCCGTCAGGCCCATGGTCGGCACACTGAAAATGGAGTTTCACTGAAGATTTGGAATCTTCAACGGCGGCCGGGGACGTCTGCCTCTTTGCTTGCGGCGCATGAAACGCGGCTTCACCCTCATCGAACTCCTCGTGGTCATCGCCATCATCGGCGTACTGACCGGGCTCACGGTGCCTGCCGTGCAGGCGGCGCGTGAGGCGAGCCGACGCTCCTCCTGCAGCAACAACGCCGCTCAACTCGCCAAGGGCCTGATCCGGCTCGAGTCGTCGATGAACGGCTTGCCGTCCGCCGGCTGGGGAAATGCCTGGCTCGGTGTGCCCGAGCGCGGCACCATCCCAAGGCAGCCCGGCGGCTGGGCCTTTGCCGTGTTGCCCTACATCGAGGAAATGGATCTGCATAAATCATTGGAAGGCGTCACGTCCTCCACCGTCGAGGATCGCTACAAGGCAGCCGTGGCCGCGCCCGTCAGGATCTTCGCCTGCCCATCGCGACGGTCGGCCGGGCCGATCCCTGTCGATGCCGGGTCATTTCGCACCGCCGTGCCCCTCGCCGTGACCATCGAGAAAGCCACGCGGACAGACTACGCCGCCAACGCCGGCACCGTGGCAAAATGCCCGCCGCTCTCGATTCTGAAAGGGCTGGCGATCGGCTCCGGTGGCGACTCAGTAAAAGTCGAGATTTGCCATAACGGAAAGCCCCAATCGCCAAACATAAACGCCGTTCTCAGAGGCCATATCAACCACGCCGATGACCACCTCGGCCCCTGCGGCTCCTGCGACGGCAACGCGAGCTATGCCGGTCCCGCCGATCTCGCCAGCGGCGACGCCTGGTGCGCCGATATGACGCTCACCGGCAGGTTTGCCGCCGGTCGCGATGGCGGCATCCCCGAATTGCAAAACGGCGTCATCTACCGGATGAGCCGGATCGTGCCTGCCGCGATCAAGGACGGTCTCACCAACACCTATCTGATCGGTGAAAAATTCGTGGCGGCCGACGAAGCCACCACCGGCATGGCCGAAGGCGACCAGCGACCCGCCTTCACGGGGTATTCGTCGGATACCGTCCGCTGGGCCCACGACCTCCCCGCCCGCGACTCGGCCGAAACCTCGGCCCCCAACGCCTTCGGCAGCAGCCACTCCGCCGGCTGGACGGCCGCCTACGCCGATGGCAGCGTGCGCACGCTGTCGTTTGACATCGATCCGGAAGTGCACAAGCTCATGGCCGGCCGCGCCGACGGCCAGGTGCGGCTGCCCTGATTGGCCGCCGCGCGTAAGCCCGCCGGCTGGGTAAGGCCCGATTGTGCTGCAGCCACCAGGCTCGCGCCCGGTGCTTTGTGGAGGCAAGGCTGGGTAAGGCCCGATTGCGCTGCAGCCACCGGGCTCGCGCCCGGTGCTTTGTGGAGGCAAGGCTGGGTAAGGCCCGATTGTGCTGCAGCCACCAGGCTCGCGCCCGGTGCTTTCTTCTGGCGAGGCTCGCACTACAATGTCGTGCAGGAGGCCCAACTATGACGACGCTGACAATCCGACTCTCGGATGAGCTTCGCAGCGAACTCGACAAGATCAGTCGCGACGAGAACAAGCCGGTCAGTGACATTGTTCGCGAATCGCTGAGGCGCTATATCGCCATCGAGCGATTCCGGGCGGTACGGCGAAAGACGCTGCCTTTCGCGGAGGCGCAGGGCCTGCTGACAGACGAGGATGTGTTCAAGGCTCTCTCATGAGGGTCGTTCTCGATGCGAATGTGGTGATTGCGGCGGCGGCATCTCGCGGGCTCTGCGAGGCGGTCTTTGAACTCTGCCTGCAGCAGCACCAACTTGTTTCATGCTCCGGCCTGATTGCGGAGATTCGCCAGAAACTTCGCGAGAAACTGCGGCTCCCGGCCGGGATCGTGACCGAATACCTCCGTCTTCTTCACGATTATGCCGAGCTGCTTCCTCCCGCTCCCGTGCAACGCGGCGTCTGCCGGGATCCCGCCGATGAGATGCTGCTTGGGCTCGTGATCCCCGGGCGAATCGATGTGATCGTCACCGGCGACAAAGATTTGCTCGTCCTCGAACAGTTTGCGACGGCAAGGATCATGACACCACGGGTGTTCTGGGAATCAACCCGTGGCGACGGCAGCGATTGAGCGCCCGCAGGATCGCGCAACGCCCAGAGCCATCTGCCCCTCTCGACAAAAAGAGTATACGCCCGTACACTCTTTTTGCCATGCACGGCTGGGCTGCTTTTTAATGCAACACCCCGTAAGCTTCAAAGGGTCGCTGAGATGCCTTTTTACTTCTTTCTCTGGGACGACGCCACGTTGAGCCATCTCCCGTGTGACCCTCATGCCCAAACGACAAGCCCGCGGCCGAAAAGTCTGCCTTCCTCCAGCAGACCGCGCTCGCCTCAAGCGAATTCGCGAAGGAGTTCTGA
>CAYZFV010000134.1:0-3890 GCA_964477765.1 uncultured Candidatus Kuenenia sp. | reverse complement strand
TCCATGCAAAGTAGGACAGGCTTCAGCCTGTCGAATGTGGCGTAGGCTTCAGCCTGCAAATGCGGTCGGCTTGGCAGGCTAAAGCCCGCCCCCCATGTGGCGTGGGCTTCAGCCTGCGAATGCGGCTGCATGCGTTTGCCCCGGCTCAGGAGAAATCTCTCGCCGCGTTACACTGGAGGCATGGATCCAGCATCGAGTGTTCATGCGAGCGTGTTGCCGGCGGAGGTGATGTCGTTTCTGGCCGTCGGGCCCGGGATGCGGGTGGTGGATGGCACGCTCGGGGGCGGCGGGCACACGCGACTGCTGGCCGAGGCGGTGGGGCCGACCGGGCTCGTCGTGGCGATCGATCGTGACCCGGAAGCGATCGAACGCGGGGCTCGCGAAATGGCCGGGCTGCCGGTGCGGTTTGCCCAGGCCAACTACTGCGATCTGCCCGAGGTGCTCGATGCGCTGTCGATCGATGCGGTCGATGCGGTGCTGCTCGACGTCGGGCTCTCCAGTGATCAGCTGGCCGATGACGCGCGGGGGTTTTCCTTCAATAGTGAGGGGCCGCTCGATCTGCGGTTTGATCCGACCGAAGGCGAGCCCGCCTGGCGGCTGGTCAACCGGATGAAGCCCGACAGCCTCGCCGACATCATCTACGAGTTTGGCGAAGAGCGTTACAGCCGGCGGATCGCCCGCAAGATCGCGGCCGTGCGGGAAAAGGAGCCGATTCGCTCGGCCCGCGACTTTGCCCGGCTCGTCGCCTCGGCGATCCCGCGACAGTCGCCGCCGCCCCGAATCCACCCGGCCACCCGCACCTTTCAGGCCTTGCGGATCGCCGTCAACCAGGAGCTGAAGTCGCTGCGGATCGCCCTCGAACGGATTCCCAGCCGACTTGCTCCCGGCGGAAGGTGCGCCGTGATCTCGTTTCACTCGCTCGAGGATCGGCTCGTCAAGGAGGCCTTTCGGAATCGGCAGGTCTGGGAATGCCTCACCCGGTCGCCTGTCGAGGCCTCGCCCGAGGAACTGGTGCGCAACTCGCGGAGCCGGTCGGCAAAGCTGCGGGCTGCTCGCCGCGCGGGCGAAGCCTCGCTCAGCGGCGCGTGAGCGCTGGCTGGGCTGCGGCCAGTCTGGCACCCGGGGTCCGATTGCCCAGGTTGCCTGAATTCCCGGCCCCAGACGATCTGGCGATGCCGCGGGCTTTTCAGCAGAATCCGCCGCCCTTGGCAGACTCGGTCACGGACGACGCATGCGATCGATGGGACGCGAACCGTTTATCCTCCTCGCCGGTCTCGGACTGCTCGCCGGTGGGTTCGTCGGCGTACTGTCGATGAAACTCCTGTCGCCGCGACCACCGCTCGGCGCCGGCGTCGATATCCACGACGCGGCCGCCATCGCGACACCCGCCGAGATTGTCGAGCCGCCGACGCTCACGCGGCCGGTCGAACAGTCCGCCACCATGCGTGCCCCTGCTTCGGAAGCCAGCGTCGCGCTTTCGGTGAAGGAGCCGGCCGATCGTTATGCGGCGGTCGGCAGTAGCTTTTCTGATGCCGAGCCTGTCACTGCGACGGAGCCAGCCGCCGTGGCCCCGGCCGAGGCATCACCCGCCGCGTCGGCTCCGCCTCGGGATCCGTTTGCCGGCGGCAGCCGCTTTGATGATGCGACCGCGATGATTGAGGAGCCCAGCATGGACGAGCCCCAACGGCTCGACCCGATCGCCGTGGACGAAGCCCGGCCGCTGGAGCCGGACGCTGTGCCGGGCGTTCCCGTGCAGCCCGACCTGCCGCCGCCGTCGGCGGTGGCTGCCGATCTCTCGGCACCATGCGATACCCGCGCTGCGGCGGCTACCTATGTGCCGAATGCGGCGGGGCAAGCGCCGCGGCATGAGGTGACCCGCTACGTGGCGGCCGCGGGCGACTCCTGGTGGTCGCTCGCCGAGCGCATGTATGGAGACGGCCGCTACTATCGGGCGCTGTTTGCGTGGAACCGCGCCGTCAATCCGCGGGTGTCGCTCGTGCCGGGCACGCCGCTGGAGCTGCCGCCGCTCTCGAAACTGGCCGTCGCCTGGCCGGCCCTCGTGCCCGACGAGTAGCCGAGCTTGGTGGCGCGTCACCAACAAGCACCGGGCGCAAGCCTGGTGGCCTGCGGTAGGGTTCATCCGCGCCGCGTGCCCGCCGGCTTGCGCCTGGCGGCTTTTTGTTGGCGTTGGGGCGTTTCACCGACCAGCACCGGGCGCAAGCCTGGTGGCCGGCGTGACCCCGTTGTTGCGGCACTCACTATTATGGAGCGATGTCCGAGGCCGATATCTACGATTATCAACTCCCCGCAGAGTTGATCGCCCAGCAGCCGCTCACACGACGCAGCGATGCGCGGCTGCTGCATGTGGACCGAACGAGCGGAGCTTTGGCCCACCGCCATGTCCGCGATCTGCCCGAGATGCTGCGGCCCGGAGATCTGGTCGTGGTCAACGACACCCGCGTGGTGCCTGCCCGGCTCGTGGGGCATCGGGCGGCGACCGGAGGCAAGTGGGAAGGACTGTTTCTGGCCGCTGATGACGAGGCCGGCACCTGGCAGATCCTCGCCCACACCCGCGGTCGCCCCGCCATCGGTGAACACATCGTGCTCGACGATCGCCCGAGCGACTCAGCCTGCCATCCTGCCCCCCTCACCCTCGAACTTCTCGCCCGCGGCCCCGGCGGCACCTGGACCGTGCGGCTTTCCCTGCGGCAGCCGGCCCACGCCCTCCTCGACCGCGTCGGTCGCGTGCCGCTGCCCGGCTACATCCGGGGCGGCGCCGAGGAACTGGGGGATCGTGACCGTTATCAAACAGTCTTTGCCCGGGCGGCCGGCTCGGCCGCCGCGCCCACGGCGGGGCTGCACTTTACCGACGAACTCCTCGCGGCCCTCGCGGCCCGGGGCATCGATCTCGCCCGCGTCACGCTCCATGTGGGGATCGACACGTTTCGACCGCTCTCTTCCGAGAAGCTCGACGATCACCTGATGCACACCGAATGGTGCGAGTGTCCGGCAGACACGGTGGCGGCGATTGCGGAGACCAAGGCCCGCGGTGGCCGGGTCGCGGGGATCGGCACGACGGCCGTGCGGACGCTCGAAACGGCGGCTCAGCGTTCACCATCTGGCACGCTCTCGGCCTGGCGGGGGTCGACAGACCTCTTCATCAAACCGGGCTTTTCGTTCCGCGTGGTCGACTGCCTGTTGACGAATTTCCACATGCCGCGGACAACGCTCATGGTGTTGGTGAGCACGTTTGCCTCTCGCGACCTGATCCGCCGGGCCTATGAGGAGGCCATTCGGGAGCGGTATCGGTTTTTGAGTTACGGCGACGCGATGCTGATCGAGTAATCTGTTGGCTCAAGCGGAAGCGGGACGGCAGAAGTCTCCTCGTGGGGATATTTCGCACCTCGTCAACTCGCTGACTCAATGGTCAACTGAGCGAAATCTCCAACGCTCGTCGAGCTTCCGCCGATCCCTTCGCCTTCCTCGAGCCTGCAACCCATCATCGCGTCTGGTATTACGAATCAGCGGAGGAGTCTTTGATGTCGGCCATCCCTGAAGAAGATGTGCTTGTAGTGCCGCGGGCGTTGTTTGATCAGGCCGGAGCCTTTCAGGGCTTCTGCGGAGACACGGCGGCCTATCTGCCGGTCTTGCTCGATCCGCGGCAGACGTCGTGGCGGCCGCGGGCGAGCGTGGAAGAGGATCCGTCGTTCAAGCAGTTGATTCCCTACTGCGTGCTCGCCCACCGCGGAGCGGATGGCAGCGTCACCTATTTCGCCTACACCCGTGGCGGTGGGCAGAGCGAGGCCCGGCTGCGGGCCAAGCGGTCGGTGGGGATCGGCGGCCATATTTCGAGTACCGACGGCGCGCATGGCGACGACACCTCGTACGAC
>CAYZFV010000133.1:0-4399 GCA_964477765.1 uncultured Candidatus Kuenenia sp. | reverse complement strand
TGTGGAACTCTCCGCGACCGCGTCGGGCGTCAAAGATCTCCGTGACGTGCTCGAGGCGGCCCGCCGGCGGCTGGAAGACGACGGCCAGCGAACCTGCCTCTTCATCGACGAGATCCACCGCTTCAACAAGGCCCAGCAAGACGTGCTCCTGCCCGACGTGGAGAACGGCGTGATCGCGCTGATCGGGGCGACCACGCAAAACCCTTTCTTCGCGCTCACGAGCGCCCTCGTGAGCCGCAGCCGGATCTTCGAACTGGAGGCCCTCGGCCGCGACGAGATCGCACGGATCATCCATCATGCGCTCGTCGACCGCGAGCATGGGTTCGGCACCGAGCAGGTGACGCTCGCGCCGGAGGCCCTCGAGTTTCTCGTCGAGACCTCCGATGGCGACGCCCGCCGGGCGCTGGGGGCCCTCGAGATCGGTGTGCTCTCGAGCGCCGAGCGGCCGCTCGTCTTTTCGCTCGACCTCGCCCAGGAGAGCGTGCAGCGGAAGGCGATCCGCTACGACGCCGGCGACACCCACTACGATTGCGCGAGCGCCCTGATCAAGAGCATCCGGGGCAGTGATGCCGATGCCGGCCTCTATTGGCTCGCCCGGATGCTCGAGGGGGGAGAGGATGTGCGGTTTCTCGCGCGGCGACTCGTGATTCTCGCCAGTGAAGACATTGGCAACGCCGACCCGCGGAGCCTGCTCATCGCGGTGGCGGCGATGCAGGCGACGGAGTTTGTGGGTCTGCCCGAATGCCAGCTCACGCTCGCGCAGGCCGTGATCTCCCTGGCGTTGGCCCCCAAGAGCAATGCCTGCACGATGGCGATCGGGGCCGCGCGCCGCGATGTTCGTGAGAAGGCGGTGCTTCCCGTGCCGCGGCATCTGCAAGACAAACACTACGCCGGCGCCAAGCGGCTGGGCCATGGGCAGGGCTATGAATATTCCCACGACGCTCCCGATGGCATTGCGTTGCAGGACTATCTAGGCATCGAGAAGCGGTACTACGAACCGACCGACCGCGGGATGGAGCGGGATCTGGGCGAACGGCTCGCCGAGATCAGGCGGCGGCTTCACGATCGGCCGCCGGAGCCGGAGCCGGAGCCGCAGTGAGGCTCTCCAGCTCGGCCACGATCGGGCCGCAGAGCGTCGCTTCGAGCGCCGCGAGGGCCCGGGCGGCCGTGGCCCCATCGAGCACGCGATGATCGCAGATGAGCGTGACGCGGCAGCGGCCGTCGGCTTCCAGCGGCGCGTAGGAGAGGCTCGTGGTGCAGATCGTGGGGTGGCCGTGATTGCTGGCTCCGAAACCGGCGAGCGTGGAGAGGCTGAAGGTCCCGATCCGCGTGCACCGCTTGGGTGACGCCGAGTTCATATTGCACCAGAGCACGGCACGGCGGAGCAGGCTCGGCAGTGACTGCAGCTGCCGCTGCCGCCTGAACACATCGTCGACCGGGCTGCTGACACATCGATCAAGAAACACTTGAATATCGGGCAGGCTCCGGCTCTCGGGGTGCGGAAGCCGCGCGAAGTAGAGCTGGTCGTCACCGCCGTCGGTGCGATTGATTGCGACCGACGCGACGCTTTCCGACGCCGTCGCCACCCGTGGCCCACGCCCCGGCAGAAGTCCCCGGACGTACCAGCCGCGAAGCGGGGGCGAATCGGCGGCGACGCTGCCAAAGGCCTTCAGGAACACCGCCGTCCAGCTGATCCGCACGGCGGACTCGGAGCGGGCCGCGGCCAGATCGGCCAGCGGCATCGTGCGGTCGACAGGGAAGAGAGGGATCGTGTGCGCGAGGCCGACCAAGTCGGCGATGAAACCGCGGGCCGGAGAGAGCGGGCGGGATGCGACCGAAAGCGGCGCTGGCGGGGATACCTGCATACTTGGATTCAACCGGATTCACCGGCGGCACGAAATGGCAGTTTGCTGCGACCTGCCAAGAAGCCGGCACGATCCCTCTGATGGCCGGTACACTACGTCCGGTCACGGGCACGGTTTCCCCACCTGGAGCGAATCGATGGTCGCCGACGACGCCCCCCATCGCCCCGCCCCGCCCGCGGGGCCGCTGCCGCCGGCGACGCCCGCCGGTCAGGCCGATACTGCGCCCACGTCCGACACGGTTGTCGGCAGCGAGTCGCTCTCCGGTCGGGGAACCGACCTGGGCTTCGGCGAGGCGGCCCCGCCCCCGGCGGCCGACGCGCTGGTGGGGGCCACGATTGGGGGCGTGGTGATCGAGGCGGTGATCGCCGAAGGGGGCATGGGGCGGGTGTATCGCGGCATGCAGCGGGAGCCGCGGCGGACGGTCGCGGTGAAGGTGATGCGACCGGTGGCCTCGCGTCTGGCGGTGGCTCGGTTTCAGCGGGAAGTGGATGTGTTGGCGCGGCTGCGGCATCCCGCGATCGCACAGGTCTACTTCGCGGGCACGCAGCGGCTGGGCCTCGACGAGGTGCGTTACTTCGTGATGGAACATGTGCCGGAGGCCAAAACGATCGTGGCCTTCGCCGATGCCCATGGGCTCTCTCCACGAGAGCGGTGCGAGCTCTTTCTGCAGGCCTGCGATGCGGTGGCCCATGGCCATGCCGAGGGCGTGGTGCATCGCGACCTCAAACCGGGCAATGTGCTCGTCGATCCTGCCGGCCGGGTGAAGGTGATCGACTTCGGCGTGGCGCGGCTGCTCGATGCCGAGTCGGCCGGCTACACCGAGACGGGCCAGTTTGTCGGCACGCGACACGCCATGAGCCCCGAGCAGTTTGCGACCGATGGCCGGGCGGTCGACGCCCGCTCCGACGTCTACTCGCTCGGCGTGCTGCTCCATCAGCTGCTCGCCGGCAGGCTTCCCTACGACATCGATGAAACCTCGCTCCTGGCAACGGCCCGCATCGTGGAGGAGGCGGTGCCCCGGCGGCTCGAAGCGGCCGATCGCTCGCTCCGCGGGCTGGCGGTGATCGCCGATCGCTGCCTCGCCAAGCGGCCGGCCGATCGCTATGCCTCGGCGGCCGATCTGGCAGCCGACGTTCGCCGCGTGCTGGCGGGCGACACGCCGCAGACCCTGCCGCAATCGGCCCGGGCCCGGCTCGGCTGGTGGTGGCGGCGACGCCGCGGGCTGGTGCTGATCGCGGGCGGAATGGCGATCAGCCTGCTCGTGATGGTCGCGGCACTGACCCGCGGCGGCGATCGGGCTGCCAAGGCCGGCGTGTCGTCGACGCGGCCGAGCACCGCAGCCCTGGATCGAACGGGGCCCGTCGGCCGGTTTGCCAATGTGTCGAGCGGTCGTACGACGCCGCTCGACTGGGTCACGCTCTCGTTTGATGAGGACGTGGACGGGCTCACGCTTGAATGCTTTCGGCTCACGCGAGATGGCCAGCCGGTTCCGCTCGATGGCGGGCAGCTTTCTGGCAGCGGGCGATCCTGGAAGGTCGGTGGGCTGGCCGCCAGCACCACCGCCGCAGGGCAGTATGTGCTTGAACTGGTGGACACGGATGCCGGCCCCCGCGATGCGGCAGGCAACCGGCTCGCCACACCGGTACGAGTAGCTTGGAGGATGCCGGCCCGCGAGGTGTTTGCCTTCAATCTGCTCGGGCCGGAGTGGGAGCGGCATGTCGTGGCCCTGGAGGGGGTCGAGCGGTACACCGAGCAGCATGCCGGCGCCACGACGTTTCTCCGGCCGACGCAGGCCGGTGTGGAGGGGCAGGCCATGCTGCGATTCTCCGTGCCGTTTGTCATCCAGGATGCGCTGCTCATGGCCACCGCAGGTGTCTGGACCACGGGCGATCCGTTTCCCTACGACCCGGGAGCCCGGGCCGTGGTCGAGGTGTCGGCTGACGGCAAGTCCTGGACGAAACTGGTGGTGCTCGAAGCCGGCCGGGGGGGCGCCGACAGGGTGTCGCGCGACATTTCACCGGTGGTGGCCGGCGGGCAGGAGGTGTGGGTGCGGGCCCGGCTCACGGGCACTCGGGAGTGGCCGGGCGACGGCCTGATTTATTCGCAATTTCTGCGGACCGACCCGGAGAATCCCGTGCCGTCGTTCCGACTTGAACTGGTCGGTCCGCATCCGCCGGTGATCCCCGGATTTGACGACTGACGGCCGCGGGCGGCCCCCCGTGGATCGTGGCAAAAGTCTGCTACACTTCGGCGGTCGGCAGTGCCGGCCTCATGGTGGCTGTAGCTCAGTTGGTTAGAGCATCGGTTTGTGGTACCGAGGGTCGCGGGTTCGAGTCCCGTCAGTCACCCGTTTGACTGGTTCCGGTCTTCTTCACTAGGTCTCTGTGTTCTTTTTCGTCTTGAGGGAGGTGAGCCCATGATTCTCGGCAAACTCTGGAAGGCGCTCGCCGCCCAGATGAACAAGATCGCCAACTTTTTTTGGACCGCCGACCCGATCGCGCAACTCCAGTATGAATACGACAAGGCCGTCGATC
>CAYZFV010000132.1:0-4362 GCA_964477765.1 uncultured Candidatus Kuenenia sp. | reverse complement strand
CCGCGGTGCGGGTCCGCGGCGGGCGCCCCCGCCCCTCCGTCCCCCCCCCCGCCAGTCTGTTGCCGTCTCTCGTCTCAAGCTTCTCGCAGGAGCATCGCCCCGTGGCCGACATCGTCTTTGCCTTCGACCCGGCGCTCGACCGCCCGATCCCCCTCCCCGATGCCGCACCACCCGCCATCGCCACGGCGATTGCCGCGGCGCCACTCGATGCGTTGCAGGCGGCCTACGCGACCGCGCGCGAGACCGAAGCGAGTGTGGTCGTGCTTTTCGGCCGCGTGCTCGATCCGCACCGGGCCAGTCCGGCCCAGGCGGCCGCCCTCCGTGCGCTGATCGTCGATCGGGCCGCCGCGGGCTGCCATACCGTGTGGGTGACCGACGATGCCGACGACTGCGCCGCCATCGCCCAGATGCTCGGTGACCCCCGCGGCCTGTTGTTTGCCACGCCGGCGACACCCGTGCGGATCGACATCCGCGGCCTGCCCATGGAGATCCTGCGGGCCCACGGCGGCATCACGGCCGCCGCGCATGCCGCGGCCTTGCCGGCCGACGGAGGCCTGCTCGAGCATCGGGTGATCGTCGGCTGGGATCGGTCTTTCTGGTCGGCCGAGCGGTGGGACGACGCGACGATCGCCGACTCCCCCCGGTCGCTGGCCGGATGGACGCAGCCGGGCTGCCACTCCGTGTGGGGCTCACGGCGGCCGCAAGCGGTTCCGAGCGGCGTCCGTCATGTGCCGGCGCTCCAGCCCCGTTCGGTTCATGAAGCCACCGCGGGCGGGTGCACGCTGCTGTCGCTGATCGACTTCGATGACGACCATGATCCGGCCGGCGGGGTCGGCCGCTGGCGAACGACGTCGACCCACCGCGTCGCCTGGAAGACGATCACCGTCGAGTCGGCGGCCGGTGGCGACGAGGAACTGGCCACCACGATCTGGTCGGCGCTCGAGTCGCTGCCCACCGATCCGCACGCCCCGCTGCAGATCATCCGCTGCTCGGTCGAGTGCGGGGCCAGCGTGGCCCGCCGCGTGCGGGTGGCCGAGATCGCCGCCGAAACACTGGCCCGTGTGCGGGATCTCTTCGACAAGAAAAATGTCCGCGCCTGGTGTGAGGAACTGTATGCCGATCCGGGCGAGTCGCTCGCCCCGCTGGGCCACGCCCGCTCCGGTGGCCGACCCGGCAGCACCACGTCGTTTTCGTCGGCCCTGGCCGACATCGTGGTGGGAATCGAACATGAGCCGGCGGCCCTGCGACACGGTGGGCTGGCCATGCCTGCCGACATGGCCCGCGAGGCCGGCTGGCTGGCTTTGGAACTGATCGAATCGGCCTGACGTAGATCCTGACGTTGATTTCGAGGGGAAGGTTTCCATGTTTATCGAACGGATTGAGGTCGAGCGTTTTGGGTCGCTGCGGAATGTCACGGTGGGTGGCCTGGGCCCCGGCGTGCAGGTGCTCCACGGCACCAACGAGACCGGCAAGACGTCGCTTTTGGAATTCGTCCGCGCCGTGTTCTTCGGATTCGAGGGCCTGTTTCGCCGCGGCGTGCTCGACCCGCAGGTACCCTGTGCCGGTCGGCTCGTGGTCGTGGCCGGCCCCGAAGGGCGGCGGATCGCGATCGAGCGACGGCATGAGGGACCGCACCTGGCAACCCTCACGCAGGCGAGCTACGAAGACGACATCGTCGGTCTCGGCGGAGACGACGGCGACTTGATCGAGATCACCGACCTCGACCCGAGCCCCGAGCACCGCGGGCGGATCTATCTTCAGGATCTGGTGGGCGAGATCGACGAGACCGCCTTCACCAACGTGATGGCCTTCGGGCTGGACGAACTGCATGAACTGCGGACCCTCGATCCCGAGGGCTGTGGCAGCCGGCTCTACGAACTGGCCGCCGGGCTCGACCGCTCGAAGGTGAGCCGCGTGCTCCATCACCTCCGCGAGGCGCTGGCCCGGCTCGATTCGACCGACCCGGCCGTGTCGCCGATCGAGTCGCTGCGGCGGCGCCGCAGCGAGATCCTGCAGCGGCTTGCGGCGCTCAAGGCGCCGGCCCTCGCCGCCGGTGGCCTGGCCGCCGAACTGGCCCGCATCGATGCCGAGATCACCGCGCTCGAGGCGGCGATCGTGCGGTCGGAAGAGGCCGAAAACGTGATTCGCCGCGTCGTGCCGCTGGAGGCGCTGCATCGCGACATGCTGGCCGCCGCCGAGCGGCTGGCGAAGCTGGAGGGGGCGGCGCTCCTGCACCCCGACCGCGACACCTGGAAGCGGGCCGTGAAGCGTCGCGACCGCCTCATCCGGGAGGCCGCCCGGCGGAAGAAGCTGCGGAGCCGGCGGGCCCGCGACCTCAAGGCCGTCGAGCATGAGTCGCCCGTGTGGCAGAAGCGGGCCGTGGTGGCGGCGCTGCTCGAAGACGAGCCACGGGTGGAACGGCTGGTGGCCGAGGTGACGCGGGTCGAATCGCATGCCCGCCTCGCCGCCCGACGGTTTGGCGAGCAGATCGGCATGGCCGGTCTCTCCCGGCTGGTGCCGGTGGAACGGGCCGTCGATGCCGCCGGTGACGCCTCCGCGGAGCTGCTTCTCCCCGAGGGCTTTGCGTTGTCGTTCGCACCGCTCCACAGCCGGGCCCGGGCCTGCAGCCGCGCCTCGCGCGAGGTCGCCGCCGCCAAGCGGGCCGTGGCCGATGCCAAGGGAGAACTCGAAACGACCCGTGGCGTCGTCTCCGGCGCCGGCACCCACCTCGGCGGCATGACGATCGCCGAGGCGATCGAGGAAGCGAGTGGCCGCGCCGCGGCGATCCGCAATCGCATCGCGGTGGCCGAACGGGTCGACGACCTCGACGAGTCGCTGGCGACCCTCGAGCGGGAGGTGGCCCATTCGATGGGGGGGCAGCTGCTGCCGCTGGGCTGGCTGATTCCGCTCGGCTGCCTGTTCGTCGTCGGAGCGGGCATGCTCCTCTCCGGGCTCCTGCTTCCCGCGACCGTCACCGGCACGCTCGCCTATGCGATCGCCGCGCTCGGTCTGGCGGGCACGGGCCTCGCATCGGTGACGACCTGGTCGCTCGACCGCGCCGCGTCGGCCCGACTCGAGGCCGCCCGGCAGCAATACGACATGGTCAACAAGCAGCGGGAGGATGCCGCCGCCCAGCTGGCCCAGCTCGATGCCACGATCCCCGGCGACACGACCCAGCCGCTCGATCGCAAGCTGGCAGCCCTGCAGGCGGAGATCGAGCGACTCGAGGCGCTCGCCGGCCGCGAGGGATCGGTCCACGTGCTTTCCGACCGGCTCACGATCGCCCGCCAGGCTCTCAAGCGGGCGTTTGCCAGCCGCAAGTCGTCGCGGCTGCGTTGGCAGCGGTCGCTCGAGCAGCGAGGCCTGCCGGCCACGCTGATGCCGCGGGATGTCCGCATGATCGAGATGCATCGCCAATCGCTTCTCACGCTCGACGATGACCGGCGGCGGCTGTCGGATGAGGCGCGACAGAAGCGCGACGAACTCGCCGAGTGGTCACACCGCATCGATCAGGTGATGGTCGACTGTGATCTCGTGCCGGAGGGCACGCCCCTCGACCATCTCCGCCAGCTCCGGGAACGGCTCGAGGCCGACGGCCGGGCCGTGCGGCTGCGGGCCACGGCCACCCGCCGCCTCGAAAAGGCCCGGGCCGGGCACCGCCAGGCGCTCAAGCAGATCAAGCTTGCCGACCGGGGCATTCAGCAGTTTTACAGCCGCTGGGATGTGGCCACGGAGCAGGAGTTTCTCGCCAAGGTCGATCGGCGACCGCTCTATCGTCAGGCCCGCCGCGATGCCGAGGCGGCCGAGGCGGCGTGGGTCGAGGCCCGCCGCGCCGTCACCGAGCCCCATGACCTCGAACACTGGCTTGCCGAAACGACGACGCTCCCGCTCGAGAAGCGACTTGCCGACGCCTGCGCCGCCACCGATCGGCTGCGGGAATCGCTCCTCGTGGCCGAAGATCGCCGCGGCGCCGTGGCCAGGCGGCTCGAGGCGGCGGCCCGCGATCGCTCCAGCGAACCGTTGCAGGCCGAACTGGCCGGTGTCGAACAGGAACTCGCCGCCCAGCTCGACCGGCGGCGATTGCTGGAGCGCGCCGGTCTGCTGCTCGAAGAGACCCGCGCCGTGGTCGCCCGCGACCATCAGCCCCCCACGCTCCGCGACGCCTCCCACTGGCTCGCCCGGCTCACCGATGGCCGCTACACGCGGATCACCACCACGATCGACGAGGCCCGCCTCGAAGTGCATGAATCGGATGGCCAGGTCTGGCAGCCGGAACGCCTCAGCCGCGGCACCCGCGAGCAGGTGTTTCTCGCGCTCCGGCTGGCGCTGGTTCGCGATCTCCAGCGGCATGGCGTGGTGCTG
>CAYZFV010000131.1:0-2677 GCA_964477765.1 uncultured Candidatus Kuenenia sp. | reverse complement strand
GGGTGGCGCATCGGGCGGCACTGGGCGGGGTAGCTGTTTTTCAGCATGCACCTCGACCTAGTGGGGCCCCCTGTACGTCGTTACGGTGAAGACTCCATTGGCGATCGCGCCGCCAGCCGCACCGAGAGACGGGTCGCTCGGCACAAAGACGACCTGCCCTTGTGGCAGCGGAACGCCATCGAGTGTGACCGTTCCCCGGATCGTGATTTTCTGCGGGCCGGTCGGCCCGCAGGCGGTGAACAGCACTGCTGCGGGCACGACTGCGAGGCCGGCCGGCAGCGACACGACATGAGACTTCGAGACGTGAATGGTGGGGCGGATTTTCATCAGTCAAGCCCTTGGTTCGGTTCAGATCCATTGCGTGAACCGGCGGCAGTCCAGACGGCGGCGTTGACGGAATCGAGGACGAACCGTGTCGATCCGTCAGCCATGGCGACGTTTACGCCGCCGGCGTGCCAGGAACGGGTGTACTGGACAGCCCTCGCGGAACCCGTTGGAGCCTTGGGCGGCCAGTTAAATTGCTCATAGAGGCCATCGCCGACCGACGTGTTTGGCGTGCGCAGTGTGCTGAAAAGGATCTCCCCCGTGAATGCGTTGAAGTAGCCGCCCCGGGAGTCCATCCCCGTCGGTGGATCTGGCACGACGACGTTCTCTGCAAGCATCAACGTTTTGGAAAGCCCGTCGGTGACGTCCGAGGTCTTTGTCTTCGACAGTGCGAAGAAGGTGCCGTTGAGATTGGTGCCGGCTCCATCACCGCCAAACGAGCCTGACGAGGCCGCGGCCAGATAGTTCCCGCAGAATCCCCGTCGCCATTCGAGGCCGGGACGGTTCGCTTTTTGATAGTGGGCAATCTTGCCTGCATTTGGATCGGTCGGACACATGAATGTGGGATGCCTCTCGCTCGCGATCGAAAGCGCATAGGGCCACGTGTTGTTCAGGGTCAATGCTGTCATGATCTGGTCGTACACCGGAGTCATCTCCAGGTAGGGGCAGATCATGTGCATCCAGCAACGACGATCCTTTTTTGCATTCGTGCCGGACGGACCATAGGTTCCATCCAGGTGCGCATACCAAGCATTTGGGACAGACTGGCCGAACGGGAATGCCCGCATCGCATCATGATGCTGATGCATGCCGAGGCCGATCTGCCGCATGTTGTTGGCACAGGCGGTGCGACGCATCGCCTCGCGGGCGGCCTGCACGGCAGGCAGCAAGAGGCCGATCAGCACGCCGATGATGGCGATCACCACGAGCAGCTCCACGAGGGTGAAGCCGCGACGCTTTCTAGGTGCGGGATTCATCGAATGACTCCATGACGAGAAGAGAAAAATCATGAAACAAGACTTGGGCTTGGCCCTGGC
The DNA here is from genome assembly GCA_964477765.1 of uncultured Candidatus Kuenenia sp. GTDB lineage: Bacteria > Planctomycetota > Planctomycetia > Pirellulales > UBA1268 > CACORA01. The sequence continues at coordinate 1,316 of CAYZFV010000131.1, read as the reverse complement.
TGGCGAGGCAGACTGTTTCGATGCGGGTGCCGGCGGGGAGCACGCCGCCGCCCAATGGCCGGCTGTCGGCGAAAAACGTGACGGCCCATTGCGGCTGCGTCGTGTCGAGCAGGATCGCGAGCGTGCGGCGGCCGGTGAGGGAATCACCTGTGATCAGCCGAAGGTTTTGAGTGCCGCTCCCATAGAACATCAGGTTTGGATCGAGATCGGTGGAGTGCCGCTGGAGGATCCAGGCGGCCGTCATCGCCGGATCACCCGGTGCCGCCGCCCTGGAAAGCCCGATGGCGGCCCAGTCGTTGCCGCCGGCGGTCACGTTCACCACGGCCTCGAGGCGATAGAGCCGCCCGGACTGTGGCGTAAACGGCAGCGCGGCTTTGCCGCGGGAGGCGGCAATGAGTCCGTCGTCGGTGAGATTCCAGTCGGCGGCCGGGGCGGTCCAGGCGGCGTCGCCGCTGCCGCTGCGGCGCGACGGCGAGGAGCCGGCCAAGGGGCCGCTCCCATGGAAAGAGTCACGGTAGATCACGGCAGCATGCGCATCGTTCCACCGACCGGGAGACGGGCCAGGGGGAACGGACGGCGCAGCCTTCGGCATCGACCGACGGAACGCCATCACCCCGCGGGGCGAGTGACGGGAAACCTTGCCGGGGGCGGTGATCGCGGCCGATTCTCCCGTCGCCAGCCGGACGGCCGTCGGGTCACCGGCACCCGCTTGCTCTTGGAGCCGAGGCAGCATGTCGACCAGCCCGTCAAACACGCTGACGTCCGTCAGGCCCGCCTCACTGACCGCGACACCGAACGACGTGCCGATGTCGGTGACCGTGGCGGTCGGTGTCTCCACGGTGAATCGTGGGCCGGCCTGGATGCCTGGCTGCTTGGTGACCGTGGCGGTGAGGCGGCCACGGTCGAGCCGCGCTGCCGATGCGGACGTAATCTCACACGCAAGCGGACCCTCAAGGATCACGCGGGCACCCGAGTCGAAGGCGAGCTCGAGAAGACCGCGATCGAGAGCGAGCCGTTGACCGGGAAAAAGACTCGTGAAAAGGTCGGGTTGCGGGGCGGTGGCGGCTGCGGAGGTGTTGTCACTCCACGCCACGTCGTGAAGCGACGAGATGCAGGCGACCGAGCCAGGGAGCCGCGGCAGGGGCGTCATATCTCGCCGAGGTGCTGTTTCCGACCGGAACAGGGCGATGCCTCCGCCGATCATCGCGGCGACGAGTACCGCGACGCCGACCATCACAGCTCGACGCACGAGCAAGCCGATGGCTGCCGGCCGGGCCCGGCGGGGCCGGCAGCCATCGGCTTGCTCGTGCGTCGAG
>CAYZFV010000130.1:0-5227 GCA_964477765.1 uncultured Candidatus Kuenenia sp. | reverse complement strand
AAGATGGTGCCCAGCACGGTGCCCGGCACGGTGCCGGCGCCCCCTGCCAGCGAGCAGCCACCAACCACCGCCGCGGCGATGGCGTTGAGCTCGTGGCCGCGGGCCTGATTGGTGGGAGATGCGGCCGACTCGTTGGCGACATACAAGAGGCCGGCCAGAGCCGCCGTCATGGCGCCGAAACAGTAGGCAAACCACTTCACGTTTTCCGTCTTGATGCCGGCCAGACGCGCCGCCTCCTCGTTGCCGCCGAGCGCATACAGGTGCCGGCCGAGCACGGTTCGCGTGAGGAGAATCCAGGTAAGCACCGAAAGCACCGCAAACACCGCCACCGGAATCCAGACGTTGTCGCGGATTGCCTTGAAGAAGGGATCGGCCACGTTGATGAGATTGTTTTTGGAGGGCGTGAGCGCGGCGGTGGCGCTCTCGGCGAGCGCCCGGGCGAGGCTCCGCAGGCCGACGAGTGTGGCGAGCGTGGCGATGAAGGGGGGCAGGCGGATCGCCGTGATCAGCCAGGCATGAAGCGTGCCCACCAGAAACCCTGAGGCGAGCGCGGCGCCGCAGCCGAGCGCGACGGCCACGGGACCGGCCGGCCGAAACCCGATCATCGCCGCCGGCGAAACCAGCAGCATGGTGGCGGCGCAGACGGTGCCCGACAGCGCGATCATCGACCCCGACGAGAGGTCGATGCCCCCGGCGATGATCACCACGGTGGCCCCGAGGGCGAAAATTCCCAACAGCGCCGTGTTGCGGGCGATGTCACGGAGGCTGGTGGAGGGCTGAAACCAGTAACTGTGGTTGGCATCGACAAGCGCCGTCAGCACCACGGCCAACACGATCGCCAGCACCAGCGCCCACTCGGCGGGCCGCAGGAGAAAACCGCGGCCGGCAGGGCGCGGCGGGGGAGATGTCGCATCCGTAGGCGGCATGCCGAAATCCTCAGGAACTCGACAGGCCGTAGGTGTCGAGCCACACGCGGAACTTCGACAGCGGAAAAAACTCGATCCCCTCGGCCTCGAAGTCGACTGCCTCCAGCGGCGATCCCTCGTCGGGGGCGATCAGCCGGAGGCCGGTGGTGTGGATGTCGCCACCGGGCTCACCGCGCCGGGGAAACATCTCCTTGATCGTCGCCTCGTCACCGGCATGCATGGCGAGCAGCAGTTTGACCGTGAGGATTCCCATCTCAAACGGATTCTGCACCACCATCGCGTCGATCCGGCCTTCGGCCATATGCTGGAGCGCCGCCGCCTGGGCGTCGAACGTGACGACCGTAACCTGGTCGCGGACACCCCGCTCCTCCGTCACCTCGGCGATCGCCGGAGCGTTGTAGGCCCAGATGCCGACCAAGGCGACGAGTTCGGGATGGTTGACGAGCGCCGTGCGAACGTTGTTGCGGGCCTTGGAAAGATCCATCTCGTCGGGCATGCGGTCGCGCTCCTTGAATCCGGAGCCGACGGCCTCACGAAATCCATCCATCCGCTTGCGGGCGTTGTCGTTGTCGGTGAAGCCGGCAAACTGCACGTAACCGCCGGCGGTCGTGTCGCGGCTTTCGAGGAGCTTCTTGGCGGCCCGGCCCAGCAGGCGACCACCGACGACGTTGTCGGTGCCGATGAAATACGGTCGCGCGTCGGGGAAGAGGGCTTGATTGACGTCACCATCGACCGTGATCACCTGCACCCCCTTGGCGGTGAGATTTTTCATCTCCTCGACGATCGCCGCGTTTTCGGCCTGGATGACCGAGATGGCGACGCCTGCCACGTCGGGCTGGCTCGCCAGCTGCCGCAGCTTCTCGATCTGTCCCTGGGCGGTGCCGTTGTTTTTCTCCATCACAACCGCGAGCCCTCGCGACTCGAGATCGACCTGCTTGGCCCCTTCGAGGAGCCCGGCATTGCAGGCATGCCAGAAGGGGTCGTCGCCGTTGGTGATGAAGATGAGCCGCTTGAGGCCCGAGCCGGCGGTTGACGAGGCGGGAACCGCCGAATTGCCCGCGGGCTGGCCACAGCCAGCCGCCAGCATTGCCAGAACCAAGATTGAAAGCAGAAGACAACGCGTCATGAGAAGCCCCCGTTCCCGAGTCAATCCCTCAATATCGTAGTCCATTTTTCCGCAGGTGCACGAGGGGCTGCATGTCGCCGCCGGCCCCTGTGGTGGTCACCGTGGCAAGCACGATGACATGATCACCCTCGTCAGCGGTGACGCGGCCTGCGGCACGGCATTCGAGCCAGCCGGCCGATTCGGCGAGCACCGGCGTCTTGTCCGCTGTTCGCCGCACGACGAGATCGGCGAAAGGATCCTCGCCCGTCGCAGCCGGTCGGCCAAATCGCCCCAGCAGTGGCCGCTGCGTGTCGCCGAGGATGTTGATCACAAAGGGCAGCCCGCGATCAATGGCGGCGAGAAGCTCCCGTCCTGGAGCCACGGCCACGGTGACGGCCGGCGGAGAAAAGCCGGCCTGCATCACCCAGCTGGCGAGCATGCCGTGATCGGTGCTGTCATCCCGCCACGTCACAATGAAGAGCCCGCTCGGAATGCGGGCGAGCGCGGTGGCCAGGCTGTCGTTGGTGGCTCCCGAAGTGGCTGAGGCAGTCTGGGGATTTGCGGTGGCGGCGGAGTGGGGATGCGTCATGATCGTGGAGTAGCCAAAGGGCGAAGGCGTGGAAGGAGAGAGAGGGAAGCGGCTTGCCGAGTCTGTCATGGTGCTCAGAAACGCGGCAATGCAGCGACGGCGGCTCTTGAAGGCATCCTCCTCCTGCCGATCTTCCTGTGGATTCGTGTCGTGAACTGCGTACAGTGTCGCAGTGTTTGCAGCAATCCGCAACTCGCGGTCCATTGCCGGTTCGCGCCCCATGTTTTGCACCACCGCGTCTCGTGCCCTCCTGGTCGTGGCCTTCCTGGCCGCCATGCCACTGCCGGCGCGTGCGCAGTCGCCACTGGAGATCCCGCCGCCGCGAAGCGACGCGTCGGAGCTGCAATGCCTGCCGCCCCCCGTGCGACCCGACGGGCCGGTGGTGCTCGACGTGCCCTATGAGGAGATGCAGCCGACCGACGATTTCGAACTCGTTCCCAATGCCGTCTTCCCCGAGGGGTTTGCCGATCTGTGGGCCCCGCGGCCCTGGTTTTGGCAACTGCTGCCCAACAACCTGATCTACACGAGCTACCTGGCCGGTCCCAAGGAGCCGCGGATCGGGAGCGTGTGGTATGACGACACCGCCCCTGATGTGATCAACCCCGCGCAGCAGGAGGGCTGGCTCTGGGATACCACGCTTGGCGGTCGGGCCTCGATCCTCCGGTATGGCTCCGACACGGTCGTGCATCCCCAGGGCTTTGAGGTGCAGATCGAAGGAGCGGCCTTCGTGCGGCTCGACCCCTCTGATGAGCGTGATTTCCGCAGTGGCGACTACCGCTTCGGCGTGCCGCTCGTCTACGGCATCGGTCGCTGGCAGACGAAGCTGGCCTACTACCACAACAGCGCCCACCTCGGTGACGAGTTTCTCATCAAGCATCCCGATGCTTTTCCGCGGCTCAATTACGTCCGGGACGTGATCGTGTGGGGCAACTCCTTTTATCCGTGGGACTGGCTGCGGATTTACGGTGAGGTTGGCTGGTCGTTTTTCAATGGCGGCGGCTCGGAACCGTGGGAATTCCAATTCGGCACCGAGCTCATCCAGGCCCGCCCGACCGGGATCCACGGAGCGCCGTTTCTGGCGGTCAACGGCATCTCCCGGCAGGAACTCGACTGGGGAGGCAATGTCTGCGTGCAGACAGGCTGGGCTTGGCGGGGCCGCCGCAGCGAGAAGCTGTATCGGATCGGCTTCGAATACCTGTATGGATCGGACCCGCAGTTTGCCTTCACGCCCCGCAACCAGAATCGGGCGGGGCTTGGGATGTGGTACGACTTTTAGCGGGATCGGCCGGGGGTGATGTCGAGGTCGAGGGTGTCGGCTTCGCCGCGGTCGAGCCGCTCCCAGGCGATCGCTCCCATGGCGGCGTTGTCGGTGCACAGCGCGAGGGGGGCCGCGAGCACGTCGATGCCGTGGGCGTGGCCCCATGACTCGAGCGTCGTGCGGAGCAACGTGTTGGCGGCCACGCCACCGCCGACGGCCACGGTGCGGCAGCCGGTGCGGGCCACGGCGAGATCGACCTTGGCCAGAATCGAGTCGACCACGGCCTGCTGAAACGAGGCGGCCAGATCGGCCAGCCGTCGGCCGGTGGGGGGCGGACCATCGGCCGGGCTGCCAGGGGGACGCACTTGATAGCGAACCGCGGTCTTCAGGCCACTGAAGCTGAGGTCGAGCCGCTCGCGATCCGCGGCCAGCGGCCGTGGAAAGCGAAATGCCCGGGGATCACCCGCGCGGGCCGCCCGTTCGATTTCAGGTCCACCGGGATAGCCGAGGCCGAGCAGGCTGGCCGCCTTGTCGAAGGCCTCGCCGGCGGCGTCGTCGATCGTGCCTCCCAGCCGCTCGAGATCGAGTGGGCTGCGGACGTGAAACAGCGAGGTATGGCCGCCGCTCGCCACGAGGCCCACACAGGGGTACCGCAGCCGCTCTCCGTGGGCCATCCGGCAGGCGTAGAGATGGGCGGCGACATGGTCGTAGCCGACGACGGGAATGGCGAGCGCCCCGGCGATCGCCTTGGCCGCCGACAGGCCGACCAGCAGCGACCCCACAAGACCCGGCCGCACGGCGACCGCCACCGCCACGAGATCACTCCGATCGACGCCGGCCCGCGCGAGTGCCTCGTCGATCACGGGAATGATCCGCTCCACGTGCGCCCGCGACGCGACTTCGGGCACCACGCCCCGCCAGCGGGCGTGAAGCTTTTCCTGGCTGGCCACGACGCTGGAGCGAACATCCCGCGCGGGCCCGATGACCGCGGCGGCGGTCTCGTCACACGTCGATTCAATGGCGAGGAGTGGCATGCTGTGGTCGCGAGAGCCCCGCGCCCGCCGGGCCATGGATGGCCGAGCCGCCGTGAAACTAGAACGTCGAGAACGCTTCAAACTCGTCGTAGGGCCGGTGCTCCAGGTTGACGAACCGCGTGTAGTCGTGCTGCCAGAGGAGTTTGACATCGCCGATGGGGCCGTTGCGCTGCTTGGCGATGATGATTTCGGCCTGCCCCTTCACCCGCTCGCGGTCTTCGTCGTTGGATTGATAGTATTCCTCGCGGTGCACAAACATCACGACGTCGGCATCCTGCTCGATCGCCCCCGATTCGCGAAGGTGGTTGAGCCGCG
>CAYZFV010000129.1:0-6207 GCA_964477765.1 uncultured Candidatus Kuenenia sp. | reverse complement strand
GCCGAGGTCGGCGAGCTTGGCGTTCATGGCCGCGATCGCCGCCGCGTCAGAGTTGATCGGATACATGCCGGGATAAAACTCGACCCGCGTAAGGCCGAGGTCCTTCGCATGCTGAAGGGCCTCGTCGACCTTGTAGCCCCGCAGCGAATAGAGCTGGATGCCGAGCGTGAGCGGTGCGGCCGAGGTAGCCGCAGCGGCCACGGCCTGACGGGGCGACGCGATCGTGGCCACCGCCCCGGCACAGCCAGCGGCAAGCAAAGAACGACGGGACAGGTGCGAACGGTTCATGGCAGCTCCACTACAAGGGCGAGGAAAGTGATTGAGGTGTCCAAGTCTACCCTCCGGCAGGGAGCACCGGGCGCGAGCCTGGTGGCTGCGGCACCGCCCATACGCGTTGTTTATTCCTGGGACGGAAACGTGCGACCGTCTGCGGCGGCGGGACCCCGCTCAACGTCGTCCGTCACCGCCGCCTCCTTGAATTCCCCGAAGGCGTGCGGCAAGGGGGCGAGGGCCTCGCGGAGCACCGCTCGCATGGCGGCCAGCGTGTCGGCGTGTGCCGGATCACCAGCGAGATCGCGTTGCTCGAGGGGGTCATTGCGCAAGTCATAGAGCTGGTCGGAGCGGCCGTAGGCGGGCCAGCGCCGGTGCATCTGCTCGGCATCCCGCTTCCCACCAAACCGCCCGAGAAAGTCCGGAGTTTCTCCCGTTTCATCGGCCTTCTTCGTCACCTCGGGCGGGTGGCGGATCGCGATGTACTTGTGGCCGTCGGCGATCACCGCCCGGCCGTACCCCATCTCGATCAGGACCGGCCGCTCCGGCAACGTTTCGCCGCGGGTGAGCGGGGCGATGCTCCTGCCATCGATTAGAGGCGTGATCCCGTCGCCCCAATCGACGCCACAGAGGTCGAGAATCGTGGCCGCAATGTCGACACTCGAGACGAGCGCATGGTCGACACGTCCGGCTGCAATGTGGCCCGGCCAGCGAATTGCCAACGGTACTCGCGCCCCCTCGTAGCAGGTCCATTTTCCATCGGACTGCTGGTCGCTGGCTAACACCACGATCGTGTCATCGTCCAGGCCGAGTTCCGCGAGTTTTTCGAGGATGACACCGATGCCGTCATCAAGCCACGTGGTCCAGGCCCGATTGGCATCGCCCCCGGCTTCCTGCACCCGTCTGAGCACATCCTCGCGGGAGGGCTGCACGCCAAGGTGCCAGTCGACGAGGCCTTCGGGAGTGGCCCGCGGATCAGCCTCGAGAAACCGCTTTCCTCCGCCATGCGGAATGTTGGGCGCGACATACAGAAAAAACGGCTGCGTCGCATCTCGCTGTTCTTCGAGAAACCGGACGGCGCCCGCCGTAAACCACTCCATATTGTGTTCGGTCTGCCAGAGCGGCTTCGGCAGCCCGAGCTGATTCGCGTTGCCCATGTAGAGGCTCGACACGTAGTCAAACCCGATCGCATCCCGCATGTACGAAACCGTCCGGTCGTACGCCTCTCGAACACGACGGACATTCTCCGGCAGCGCCGGGTCCTGTGGTCCGTTTTCGATGCCGCGGTAGTCACAGATCGGTGGCCGGACGACGAGGTCGGATCGATTGAGGTCGGTGTTGTGCCACTTGCCGACAAATCCTGTCCGGTAGCCGGCGGCGGCCAGACCGCGGCCAAGGTGCCACTGCCCCGGCTCGATGTCGGTGTTGAACTCGACGTTGGCAGCGGCATGCGGAGGAAACCGCTTCGCGATCGATGCGGCTCGGCTCGCATACTGGCCGGTGAGAAGGCAATAGCGGCTTGGTGTGCAGACCACGCTCCCCACATGACACTGCGGGAACAACATGCTCTCACCAATCAGGCGATCAACGTGGGGCGTGAGCGGCGGCGGCCCCTTGGGTGACAGACCGGCCAGGCTCGCATCGCTCCATCGACGAACAGCCGCGATCTCGTCGAAGTCATGGTCATCGGTGAAGATGACGAGCACGTTCGGCCGTCGGTGGAGTGAGCCGAAGCGCAGGCTGCGAAACTCGAGCACGCCGGCCTTTTCTCCCTCCGGCCCTCCGGAATCCCCGCCCAAGCCGAAAGCCTGTTTTGGCTCCGCGAGGCAGGGATGGGTCGCGGTGATCGTTTCGCCACCGATCGTCACCGTCACCGTTTCACCCTGGAAGGCGATCCGAACCGGATGCCATTGATCGATCGGTAGCTCGATCGGCCGGTCGAACAGCACCGTGTGCTCGCCTTTTCGCGGATGGGCGATGATCCTCACACGGCTGGGCCCCATGACCACATGGGCGATGTGCCCGCGTTCCTGGGAGCCGTTGAAGATGATGCCGGCGAATGTCGCCTTTCCCTCCAGCCGGAAATCACATTCCACGACGCCGTCGCCGAGGGAGCAGCGGCGCATCTTCACCGGCCCGTGCCGCCGCGGCCCCGACTCGTAGCCCCGGAGCACACCGTCTTTCGCCGCCCACGTGCCCAGGCCCCAGTGCCAGTCAGTCGACAGCTCCCGATCGAAGGGCTCTTGGGTGAGGCTTGGCTCCGACGCGACAGCCAGGCTGGCAACCAGTGCGCATAACATCACACCAAACAACCGCATGGATCAGGTCCTTTCAGTCCGCCGAAATGCTCACGCTGAAATCGTCGATCACGGCGACGCCGCGGCCCGGGTTCGTGTTGGAGCAAAATGTCTGGAAGCCGATGCGTGGCTGATCACCAAACGACACCGGCTGGTTCCTGAGCAACTCCCGACCGTTGACCGTGACGCTCAAGACGGCGACACCATGCTGTTTGTGGGCCGCCGCGGTGTCGTCAATCTCCATCAAGACTTGATAGGGCCCCACCGCCTCGTCACTGCGGGTAAACACCCGCGATTGATGGACCGCCTCGCCGGCGATCCGCACGCCGGCCTGCCACTCCGGTGAGATCAACACGCCGATCGCGGCGGTTGTCTCATACGCCATCGGAGGAGGCCCCTCACCCTGATCGACGACGCAAGCCACCCACCGATGCTCATTGGTGAGCCCCTCGTTGGGCAGGACGACCTTGTAGGAGATCGTCGAACGCCGGGCTCGAAGCCGCGCAAAATCGTGATCAACAACCAGCCGTGCGTTTCCCCGATGATCGCCTGTCTGATCGTCTTGAAACATGATCGGCATGTGTAGACCGCCTTCCATCACTGCCGTCGGCTTCGTCGGATCGACGTCACGCCACCGCAGCGGCCCGCTGGCATCTTCGAAGTGATCGATGATCAACGGCATATCGGTAACTTCGACATGAGCGGCAGCCGCGAGCCGACTGCCAAAACCCTGCGACATTCGCACCGGAGCACTGCGATCAGCGTGGCCTTGGGCGACATCCACCTGGCCGTCAAGGACGTAGACGTCGGTTCTTCCGGAGGCGTCGACACTCACCGAGAACTCAGTTCCCAGATCGATCACCTCCCCTGTCGGGGAGACCACCGTAAAGCCGGTCGCCGCAGGGGGCACGAATGGCACGATCCGGCCACTCCGCAGAAACAGCCGACTCGACCCCAGCACCTCGATTTCCGCTGGTCCGTTGAGCGTGACCAGGGCTCCCGATTCAAACGCGATCTGTGCGGCACCGCTGAGAAGCCGGAGCGGCCCCTGCGGCACGGCGGCGCCCATGACCATGGCTCTACCGTCCGCCCACCGCGCGTCTGTCGCATCGACCAGCCGTGCCACGATCGGAGGCCCTGCTGACTCGGGCTGAACCGTGGGGACCGGACGCATGTGGAGCAAGGCAAACGCGGCAGATATCGCTGCGGCGGCGATCGCGATCTGCCCACCCCCTGGCACTGACCACCAGTGTCGGGGCCCCGGTCGTGGCCTTGCCGCCGGCTTCGGTGCATGACCGCCCACCTGGGCTACGGTGTCAGACAACTGGCGGCCGGGCGCCGCGAACTTCCACGCCAGGATTGATTCCGCGTGCAGAATCGTCCGAAATCGATTTCGGGCTTCCGCAGAAGATCGCAACAGCGATTCCAGCGCCGCCTGCTCGGCCACTGTGCCGGTGCCGTCGATCAGGGCCGATGTCAGGCGATCGACCGTGGCCAGCATCTCATCGGGTGGCACTTCTTCGTATCTGCTCATGCGCCCCCCTCCGCCGCATCGAGCTTGCGTTCCACGCACTGGCGCAGAATGCCCCGAATCCGGTGAAAAAGCTGCGCCATTGCATTGGCGTTTCGGCCGAGTGTGATGCCGATGTCAGCCAGCGACCGGCCATCGCGATACCGCGCCGTCAGTACGTCGCGGTGCCGCTCCGACAATTCGTCGACGCAGGCCCAGACAGCGACCCGCTGCCGCTCGAACGTTTCGGCTGCCTCCCGGGCCTCCTCCCGGCTGCGTTCGATTGTTTCGGCTGCCAACAGGTCCATGACGGCATCGTCCAGCTTCACGCGGTGTCGCTTGGCTGCATCCCGAGATTTCAGCACCTTGAAGTAGGCCACTCGACACGCCCACGCCACGAAATCGGTGCCCGGCTCGAACCTCTCCGCCTGCTGCCACAGGGCGAGGTTCGTCTCCTGAAGCACCTCGTCGGCGTCCGTCAGATCCACAACCATCGTGCAGATAAACGCATGGATCCGCCGCTGCGACGCGGTGAGCAAGGCGACAAACTCCTCGCTGCGCTGCAGGGCCATGAATCACGGGCTCAGTGGAGAACCGTCGGCTCGGTTCGCAATCGCGTTCCAAATCGCGATCGAGATCGTCTCGTTGATGAACTGCGTCGCCCCGTCGCCGAAGGCCAGCGACAGTCCGCCGGGATGGAAGGAGTACGGCGAGGCCTCACGCGAACCAGAGACAGTGTTGGGCCCGTTCTCCATACGCGTCACCACACCAGAGTTGACTCCCTTGAAATCCCAATACCAGAAATTCGTGACAGGCACGTTATTCGTGCGGCATTGAGTGAATCCTGGTTGCCGCGGATCGGAACTCTGCGGGTTGTAGCCCAGCTTCTCGCAAATCATCACCGTCTTCGAGAGCCCGTCGGTCACATCCTTCTCCGCGCAGCCACCTGGATTGACCATCGCATCCACGCCATAGAATAAGCCGTCCCGTCTGTTGCCATCGGCTGTGATATTGCAGTGATTGTTGTTCAGGCCGGCAGATCCGCCGTAGTGCGTGATGCTGCCCCAGTTGCCGAAGATGCCCTGCACGGGATTCGTCGGGCACGCAGCGAACCGGAAGATTGCCGGCGTACGAATGATGGCCGCATTCGGTGCGGCCGTCGCGGACCGCGTGAAGTCGAGCTTGGCATACTCCGCCTCATTCTCCATATAGGGGAGGATCTCGATGACCCATGAGCGGACGTCTGACGCCCACACGTCAAAGCCCGCCGGAGCAGTCCCGTCACCGCAGCTAAACCGGGTCAATGGATTAGCAGTCGACAACTGGTGCTTTTGTCCGGGTGGAAACGCTCGCTTTGCCGACAGGTAGTTGTGGCAGGCGAGTGCCTGCTGCTTAATCTTCGATTGGCAGTTAGTCCGCCGCGCTGCCTCGCGGGCTGACTGTACGGCAGGAAGCAGCAGCCCGATCAGGACCCCGATGATCGCAATCACTACGAGGAGTTCGACGAGTGTAAAGGCCGTCTTTGATCGTGTTTGCCGCATGACTTGCAACATCCTAGTTGCCTGAGTGCGTTGGGGCATTGGAAAACCTCCTCACTTGAAAGAGAAAAGAGAAAGATCGGGATGAGAAATACTTACTTCCTGATTTCGAATTCGAAGTTATTGACCGCCCCCGTCGCGACATTGGCAGTCCATTCAGAAGTATCGGCCTGAAGATACTTCTTCGGAACCTGGCGAACCGTGCCGGCGGCCACACCGCGTGGTGGCTCTTGGACGACTACCTCCCCGTCGACAACGACCGGGGTTGGGCCGATTTCAGGGAGGGGCATCGTCAGGTAAACCCGATGGTTGCCCACCATCGCACCAATCCGTGTTCCCGGACCACGCAGTGAAAAGCTGCCATCCGATTGGAGCACACCGGTGCTCATGGGGCCGCTGGTCCCCTGCGACTCGTCTGGCACAAAGTGAATCGTCCCAGACGAAAAAGGCTGACCATTGACGGTCACGCGACCCGTGACGGCCGCAAACTCCAGCCCTGCCGGCTTGCTACAGCCCGCGAGAGCCAGCATCAAAACACTCGCAGCAAAGCCCCACGCGTATGGGTGAGACAGGCGATGACAGAAACACCACC
>CAYZFV010000128.1:0-3580 GCA_964477765.1 uncultured Candidatus Kuenenia sp. | reverse complement strand
CGACCGGCTCGCGATCGCCACCGCCACCGGCCGCTACATCGGCGAAGAATGCACGCTCGCGCTGGCCGTCGACCATGTGCTCAGCCAGACGCCCGGCCCGATCGTGATCAATTGCTCGACGAGCATGATGGCGGCGCAGATCGCGAAGCGGCATCGTGTCGCCTGCCACATGGCGGCTGTCGGCGAGGCCAACGTCGTCGATTCGATGTTGGCCGAGCGGGCCGTGCTGGGCGGCGAAGGCAATGGCGGCGTGATCGATCCCCGCGTGGGCCTCGTTCGCGACAGCTTCGCGGCGCTGGCGCTCGTCCTCGATTCGATGTGTGCCGGCGACGCCATCACGCCGCTGGCCGACCTTGCCGCCGCTCTGCCCCGCCTCGTGATGAAGAAGACGAAGATCGATCTCACGCCTCGGCTGCGCGGCGCCGCGCTCGCGGCCGGCATCGACCGCATCGAAGAGGCCTTTCCTTCAGCCACGTCGAGCCGGCTCGACGGCTTGCGGCTCGACTGGGATGGCGGCTGGCTGCTCATCCGCGGCAGCAACACCGAGCCGATCGTCCGCCTTGTGGCCGAGGCGAACGACCAATCATCTGTCGATGACGCGATCGCCCGCGCCGCTTCGGCGCTGCTGTCGTAACACGAATCGACTCCTTGCTGCTGCATGACCGGCACCGGTCGCTTTCCTGCGAATGATCGAGTAGAATGCCGTCAAGTTCGGCGATACGCACTCCGGAGAATCTGCATGGCGGAGGCCGTTCAAAGTGATCTCATCGTGGTGGCCAATCGGTTGCCCGTCCATCGCTTGAGCCCCGCCGATCCTTGGGAGACGAGTCCCGGCGGACTGGTTTCCGCCCTGATGCCGATCCTGCGCGAACACGCCGGCATCTGGATCGGCTGGGCCGGCACCGCCGAGGTGGCCCCCGAGCCCTTTACCCATGACGGCCTCTCCGCGGTGCCGGTGCCGATTTCGCCGGAGGAAGTTCGCGACTATTACGAAGGCTTCGCCAACAGCACACTCTGGCCGCTCTACCACGATGCCTGCCAGACGCCACAGTTTCATCGTCACTGGTGGCGATCGTACGTGGCGGTGAACCGGCGGTTTGCCGAGATGGCCGCCCACCACGCCGCCGACCATGCCCGCGTGCTCGTGCAGGATTACCACCTCCAGCTCGTGCCCGGCATGCTCCGGGAATTGCGGCCTGATCTCCGCATCGGGTTCTTTCTCCACATCCCCTTTCCCCCGCAGGAGCTCTTCGCCCAGCTGCCCTGGCGGCAGCGGATCCTGGAGGGCCTCCTCGGGGCGGATGTGGTCGGCTTCCAGACGAAGGTGGGCGCGCAAAACTTCGTCCGGCTCGTCAACCGCTTCACGCCGCATCGCGGCGTCGGTCATGCGGTCACCGTGAATGGCCGCCAGATCGAGGCGCGGGATTTTCCGATCTCGATCGACGTGGACCGCATCGAGACGCTGGCCGCCGATCCCGCCATCGTCGCCAAGGCCCGCGAGATTCGTGAGGAGGTGGGCCCGGGCCGCACCGTGCTGCTCGGCGTCGATCGCCTCGACTACACGAAGGGCATCGACAATCGTCTCCGCGCCTTTCATGAGCTGCTCACATCGGGCCGCCATGATGTCGACGACATCATGCTCATCCAGATCAGTGTGCCCTCCCGTGAGAGCGTCGATGAATACGTGGAGATCCGCAACCGCGTGGAAAAACTGGTGGGGCAGATCAACGGCGAGTTCGGTGAGGTGGGGGCGAGCCCCGTTCACTATCTCCGTCGCAACCTGCCGCTCGACGAACTCGTGGCCCACTACCTTGCGGCCGACGTGATGCTCGTCACGCCGATCCGCGACGGTATGAATCTCGTGGCCAAGGAATACTGCGCCAGCCGTCTCGACGATTCGGGGGTGCTCGTGCTCTCGGAGTTCACCGGCGCGGCGGCCGAACTCGATCGGGCGATCCTCGTGAATCCCCATGATGTCGACGGCATGGCGGCGGCCTTCGAGCAGGCGATCGTGATGCCGAAAGCGGAACGCACGCGGCGGATGCGGAGCCTCAGGCAACGGATCCGGCGGCGCACGGTCTATGACTGGGCGGCAGATTTTCTCGGGGCCGTCGATCAGGCGGCCCCCTTGGCAACAGGAGGACCTCGTTGACCGGCACGAACGCCCCCGCCCCTTCCTGTCACGGCGCGGCCGACCCGCTCCAGCGGGCCATCGAGGCCATCGCCCGCACGCCCGTCTTGCTGGTCGCCACCGACTACGACGGCACGCTCGCCCCGATCGTCCAGAATCCGGCCGATGCCCGGCCTCTGCGGGAGGCGTTGGTGGCGGTGCGGCTGCTCGCCTCGCTTCCGGGCACGCACGTGGCCGTGATCTCCGGTCGCTCGCTGTCCGATCTCGCCGAACTCAGCGAACTCTCCGGCCCGGTGATGCTCGTGGGCTCACACGGCAGCGAGTTCGACCAAGACTTTGTCAGGAATCTCTCCCCCGCGCAGATCGGCCTCCGGCAGCGGGTACTCGATGAGATGCACCGGATCGCCGAGTCGGCCGCCGGCTTCCATGTGGAGCCCAAGCCGGCCTCGATCGCCTTTCACTACCGCAGCGCCGACGAGACCGCCGGCGACGAGGCGGTGGCGGAATTGCTCGCCGGACCGGCCACCTGGGACGAGGTACATGTGAAGCGCGGCAAGAAGGTGCTCGAACTCGCCGTGGTGCACACGTCGAAGGGAGACGCCGTCGACACGCTGCGGCACCGGGTGGGCGCCAGCGCCGTGATGTATCTCGGCGACGATGTGACCGACGAAGATGCCTTCGCCCGACTGCAGGGGCCCGACGTGGGCGTGAAGGTGGGGGGCGGCGACACAGCCGCGGTGTTTCGGATTTCCGATCCTCTCGAAGTGGCCCGCCGGCTGGCGATGCTGGCCAATGCCCGTCAGGCCTGGCTGGCCGGTGCCGAGGCGGTGCCGATCGAACGCCATGCGCTGGTGTCCGACGGCCGCGTGATGGGGCTGGTCGCCCCCGGAGCGCGGCTGGTGTGGCTGTGTGTGCCGCGGATCGACGGCCCGGCCCTGTTTGCCGAATTGCTCGGCGGCCCGGCGGCCGGCCATTTCACGGTCGAGCCGGCGGCGGCCGAAGCCCCAACCACGCAAACCTACGACGGCCACTCGCTCGTGCTCCGCACAGCCTGGTCGCGGCTCTCGGTGACCGACTTTCTCGACTGCTCCGCCGGTCGGCCGACCCAGCGGGCCGGCCGCACCGATTTTCTGCGGATCGTCGAAGGCCGCGGCGAGGTGAAGATCCCCTTCGCGCGGCGGCTCGACTTCGGCCGCACCGCCACCCGCCTGGTGGTCCGCGACGGCGGCCTCGAGATCGACGACACGATCGACCCGATCGTGCTCCGGGCGCCGGGCGTGGCGTGGGAGATCCAGGAGGAAGGCCCCCACCAGACGGCCATCGGGCGGATCACGCTCCGCGGCGAGCCACTGCGGCTGGAGTTGCGGTATGGCACCGGTTCGCTTCGCGAGCAGCAGTCAATCCCGGTCGAGGAACGCTTCCGGCTCACGAAGGCCTACTGGGAATCAT
>CAYZFV010000127.1:0-3435 GCA_964477765.1 uncultured Candidatus Kuenenia sp. | reverse complement strand
GGGGGGGGGGTGCTGGGGGGGGCCGAGGGGGGGGGAGCGCCGCTCCGTTTGGGGGTGCGGATCCCCGACGTTGGGGGCGTGCCGGGGCGGCAGGTCGCCATCTATGACCTGATCGGGCCCGGGGGCGGGCTGGTCAGTGTGTGTGTCGACGACGGTCCGGCGAAGCAGGTGGCCAGGATCGACGGGTATTGCACGTATTGGCGGATCGCGACGCTGCCGCTCGGGCTCTTGCCCGCTGGCGCACACGAGGTGACGGTCACACTCACGGGCGAGTCACCCAAGAAACGCGAGATTCTCTTCGAGAAGAACCGTGGGGATCTGGAAAAGCATTCGGAGAAATACGCTCCAAACCAATGGTATGCCTCGGCCCTGCTGATCTTCGGGGAGGCAGGAGTCTCCGAGGAAACAACCGCCCCGTGATGCCGGCCGCGAGCCCGCCTCCGTTGAGGAGTTTTCATGAAACCGCTCTTCGCGGGCCGTCCGCACCGTGGCATGGAATGCCGTCAGAGGCTGTGGAAGTCGATCGCGGGCAACTCGTCTGGCGACGCCTGATAGATCTCCCGGTCGAAAGTGGACTTGCACGAACTCGGCCCAGTCGGCGGGCGGGCCTGAGCTTGTGGTTCGAGGTGAACACGCCGTGGTAGCGATGCCGGTGCTTCCGAGGCGGCGGGACGAGATCGGCGAGCCGGTCGAGGAACTCAAACGGCGTGAGATCGACGACGCCGTTGGCACCGGCTGCGGTGGCGACGAGTCGCATGGATCGCGGTTCCGGCTGGTGTGCGATGTTGCCGTGGCGATACACTTGGACTGACGGGTCCATTCAGGCGTGACGAGGTGCCGCATGCAAACGATCAAGTACGTCCACTGGCAAGATGGCGATTGGTGGCTTGGCTACCTTGAGGAATATCCGGATTACTGGACACAAGGCGAGAGCTTGCCCGACCTGATCGAGCATTTGAAGGATCTCTACCTGGATCTTTCTGGCGGTCATATTCCCGGCGCTCGCAAGGTCGGTGAGCTTGTGATGCCATGAAGCGTGTCGATCTGATCAAGTCAATTGAGGCCAGCGGTTGCGTCTTGGTGCGGCATGGCGGGCGGCATGATTGGTATCGCAACCCGGCTACAGGTGTATGCCAGCCAGTGCCTCGCCATCGTGAAATCAAGGAGCCTCTGGCGCGGCGGATAATCCGATTGCTCAGCGACATCTCCGGTGGGCACCGAGGCGACGCATCCAGTTAAGGCAGTGCGTCAAGGCAGTGCGGACCCAGGCGTTGGAGCAGACTCGCGATTCGGTCCTATGGTATGGCGAGAGGAGTTTTTATGAGTATGATAGTTACAGCCCGTGCCGCACTTGCCTGGGGCGTGTTCGCGCTGCTTTTCCCCGTCGCTGTCGCTGCCGAGCAGCCCAATATTCTCTTTCTCTTCGCCGATGATTGGGGCCGCTATGCCTCCCTTCTCGCCACAGTCGATGGCCCCGGTGGCATCAACGACATCGTCCAGACGCCCAACTTCGATGCCGTCGCCCGGCGCGGCGTCTTCTTTCGCAACGCCCATGTGAGTGCTCCCTCCTGCCCCCCCTGCCGCAGCAGCCTGCTCACCGGCCGCCACTTCTGGCAGACCGGCACTGGCTCAATCCTGCAGGGCGCCGTCTATGACGACACGATCCCCAGTTTCCCGCCGCTGCTGCGAGACGCCGGCTATTTCCTCGGGTATTCCCACAAGGTCTGGGGCCCCGGCACGCCGGTCGACGCGCCTTACACGAAAAACGACGCCTTCCATCGGCGTGGCGGCGCGATCAACCAGTTCTCGCAGGCCGTGACGAAACACGTCGCCGAGGGCACCGATCGCGAAGCAGCCAAGCAAAAAATTCTCGATCAGGTTCGCGGCAACTTCCGCGACCTGCTCGCCGCGCGGCCCGCCGATGCCCCCTTTTGCTATTGGTTCGGGCCGACGAATGTCCATCGAAAATGGATCAAGGGCAGTGGCAAGGCGCTTTGGGGCATCGACCCCGATTCGCTCGAGGGCAAGATGCCCGCCTTCCTGCCCGATGTGCCGGAGGTGCGACAGGATCTGGCCGACTATTTCGGGGAGATCGCCGCCTGGGATGCCGCCATCGGTGTGCTGCTCGATGAACTCGACCAGGCAGTCCTCACCGACAACACGCTCATCGCGATCAGTGGCGACCATGGCGCGCCGGGCTTCCCCCACGGCAAGTGCAACCTCTACGACTTCGGCACCGGTGTCTGCCTGTCGGTCACCGGCCCCGGTGTCGTCGGCGGCCGGGTGGTCGACGACATGGTCAGCCTGATCGATCTGGCACCGACCTTCCTCGAGGCGGCCGGCGTGGCCCCGCCAACCATCATGACCGGCAAGTCACTCTGGCCGATTCTCCGGTCGACGAAGACGGGGCTCGTGGATCCGGGCCGCGACTGCGTCTACACGGGCCGCGAACGCCATGTGGAAAATGCCCGGGCCGACTTCATGCCCTATCCCCAGCGGGCCATCCGCACCCGCGACCACCTGCTGATCGTGAACTTCCGGCCCGACCGCTGGCCGCTGGGAGATCCCTACCGGCTCAACGACGGCCCCGAGCCGACGATCACCGAACTGGAGAACACCACCCGCGTCACCCTACCCGACGAGGATGCCGGGCCGACGAAGGCCTGGCTCGTCGGGGTCCGCGACACCGAGCAGTGGCGGGCACATTTCACCAAGGTCTATGGCAAGCGGCCCGAAGTGGAACTTTACGACCTCAGAACCGACCCCGACGAAATGCATAACCTCGCCGATGACCCCGCCCACCGCGACGTGCGGAACCAGTTGAAGAACCGGCTGTTCGCGGAACTCGAGCGGACGGCTGACCCCCGCCTGATCGACGACGGGCGTTTCTACGAGACGCCGCCGATGGCCGGCCCGCTGAAACACTGAACCGGCGAAGACCGCGCGGGGGATGCGTAACGAGGCCTCAGGGGCGGGGCTCGGCGACGACCTCGAGTGTGCGATCGGCGACGGCCTTCGCGATCAGCTCGAGCGCCGGGCCATGCCAGTGGTATTCGTCCCCGGCTGAGAGGTCGAGCCGGGTGGCGAGCGGGGTGTAGACGTCGATCACCTCGACTCCCTCCTCACGCATGACCTCCGCGGCGATCCGGTTGATCCGGAGCACCACGTCGTTTTTGTCGCCCAACGCGGCGACGGGCTCGCCGGGAGCCGGCGGTCGGGCACAGTGGGGCGTGGTGGCGAGCCAGAAGAGCCGGGCCTGCGGCGCACCTTCACGAAAGCCCCGCACGATGGCTCGCGTCTGCCGCTCGATCTGCTCGTCGGTCGCCTTCTCCGGCGTCCAGTGGAGCGAGTGCAGCCCGTTGTTGAAGAAGATCGCCCGATAGTCGGCCGAGGCGGCCGCTTCCCGCATCAGCGGCGTGGCCGAGGGCTCGAGGC
>CAYZFV010000126.1:0-2653 GCA_964477765.1 uncultured Candidatus Kuenenia sp. | reverse complement strand
CCCGGAAAAAAACGGGGGCCGGGGGCCCTCCTCCCCCGGCGGCCCGCCCCCCCGGCCGTGGGCGGCCGGTCGCTGCGCGACATCGAGACGCACGCCTTCGAGCGGATCAATGCCGCCGGCGGCATCCTGGGCCGGCAGGTCGAACTGGTCGCGCCCAATCCGCGGTCGCGGGCTGAACTGCGGCTGATGAAGACCCGGCAGATGCTTGATCAGGGGGCCGTGGCCGTGTTTGGCTGCTGGACCAGCGCCAGACGAAAGAGCGTGCTGCCGCTCTTCGAGGAATACAAGCGGCTCCTTCTCTACGCGGTGCAGTATGAGGGCAACGAGTCGTCGGCGTATTGCGTGTATGGCGGCATGGTGCCCAACCAGCAGATCCTGCCGCTGCTCGACTGGCTCACCAGCCCGGCCGGCGGCGAGAAGAAGCGGATCTTCCTGGTCGGCTCCGACTATGTCTTTCCGCGGACGGCCAACTTCATCGCCAAGAAATATCTGCAGGCCAAGGGTCTCGAGCCGGTGGGTGAAGAGTATGTGCCACTGGGAAACCGTGACTTCGCGGCGGTCGTCAAAAAGATCCGCGAGGCCCCTGCCGATTGTGTCGTGAACACGGTCAACGGGCGACTCCAACCTCGGTTTCTTTGCGGCGCTGGCGGAAGCGGGGATCGAGCCGGTCTGGCTGCCGGTGGTCTCCACGAGCGTTGCCGAGGACGAGTTGCGGAGTCTGCTGCCCGAGCAGGTGGTCGGCCATTATGCGGCGTCGTGTTACTTCCAGAGCCTCGACACCGCCGCCAACCGGGAGTGGGTGCAGAGCTTCCAAGATGAGTTTGGCTACGACCGTGTGACGGGAGACCCGGTGGAGCCGGCCTGGTGCCTGGTGCACCTCTGGAAGCAGGCGGTGGAGAAGGCCGGCAGCTTCGAGACCGAGGCGGTGCGGCAGGCGTTTCGCGACGGCCTCGAGTTTGCCGGGCCGGGAGGCCGGGTGCGGCTCGATCCGAAGACGCAACATACGACGAAGTATTTCCGCCTCGGCCGCATCCGCCCCGATCGGCAGTTTGACATCGTCCATCAGTCGCGGGGACCGATCGAACCCGACCCCTACCCGCAGATCGCCTTCCCCGGCTGGAGCTGCGACTGGACACAAGATGGCGTGGTGCGGGGCGCGGAGGTGGATATCGATGGCGACGTTTGAGGTGGAGGCCGAGGAGGGGATGCGATGGATCCGCGTCGATCTCGACGACGACGATGTGCGAACCGAGCGGGGCGCGCTCAATCACCTCAAGGGGTTGATCACGATGAGTGTGCCCCTGCCGACGCCACGGGCCTGGTGGGTGTCGCTCTTCTCGGATGAATCGCTGCTGCGGCCGCGGTATCAGGGCACGGGCAGCGTCTTCCTCGACTCGACACTCGGCGGCTACCACATCATGCAGGTGACCCCCGACGAGCGGTGGATTCTCGACACGAAATGTTTCTGGGCGAGCGATGGCGAGGTGTCGATCGGGATCTATCGGGAGCCGATGCTCACGGCCTGGTGGGCCGACGAGGGGCTGCTCTGGTACAAGACCACGCTCCAGGGTGACGGGCAGGTGGTGCTGGCGGTGGACGGGCCGGTCGAGGAAGTCGAACTGGTCAACGATCGCCTCGTGGCCGACGGGCCCTTCGTGATCGCCCGCACCTCCGGGCTCAAGCTCTCGATCCGGCGGCCCGCGCGGTCGCTGCTGAGTTCCTGGCTGTCGGGCCAGAAGCGGGCCTTTGTCTACGAGGGCACGGGCAAGGTTCTTCTCTGCACCGTGCCCTATTGGCGGCAGCGGATGGTGAAGGAGCGAAACCGGGACGCCGCCGCGTATGCTTGAGGCATGCGGACGCGATGGATGTGGTTGACGATCGGCTGCTTCCTGTGGGCGACGGGTGCGGCGGCCTGTCCGTTTTGCGACGTCGTGGGGCGGTCGCTGGCGCAGCGCCGCGACGAAGCCGCGGCGGTGGCCGTGGCCGAGGTGGCAGGGACGGCCGCCGCCGACGCAGACGGCCTGCTCCGGCAGCCCTGGCGAATCGACCAGATGCTTCGCGGCCAGCGAGACTTGCTCGGCCGCGTCGTGACGGCCCGCGTGGAGGGCCCCGCGGATGGCACGGGCGTGCTCTTCGGCGAGGGCGACGCGGAGCAGCCGCTGCGATGGATGGCGGTGGCGGCCGACGAGGCTTTGCTGGGCTATGTGGTGGCGGCGCCGGCGTGGGATGCGCCGCCGGCCGAGCGGCTGGCCTGGTTTGCTGCCCGGCTTGAGCATCCCGACCGGGCGATTGCCGACGATACCTTTACCGAGTTTGGGCTGGCACCATTTGCCGCCGTGCGGTCGGTCGCCGGGGCCTTTGACGCCGAGCGGCTCAGGGCGTGGGTGGCCGAGCCGGGAATCGACCAGCGGCGGCGAGGTTTTTATGGCTTGGCACTGGGGCTCGTGGCGGCGGAGACGAGCGATGCCACGGCCCGTGCAGGTGCGATTGCCACGCTCCACATGGTGATTGAAAAGCCGGCCGACGATTTTCGGGCCGGCTTCGACGGGCTGATGGGCGGCGTGCTCGTGGCGGAGGGAGTGGCGGGGCTCGACTCTCGGGAAAGTCTCGGGATCGCCGGGCCCGCCGGCCCCCCGGTGGATCAGCGGCATCT
>CAYZFV010000125.1:0-3538 GCA_964477765.1 uncultured Candidatus Kuenenia sp. | reverse complement strand
GGCCAGCCGGCCCACCGTCTCCGGGGTGGCGATGACGAGCACCGGTGGCCCACCACCCGCCGCAGCCACGGCGGCGGCCAGACCGCGGCCGTGCCGGTCATGCATGTTCTCCGCGGTCATGGCTGTGCCATCGCCTCGGCGATCTGCGATGATGCCGCGGCCACGTCGCCCTGCGACTGCTCGACGGCGCGGGCGGCTGCATGGCAGTGCACGAGGTGCCCCTCGACACGCGTCGCCGGCGGATCGATCTCCCGGCACACCGTTTCCGCCAGCGGGCAGCGGGGATGAAACCGGCAGCCGGCGGGCGGCCGCGACGGGCTCGGCACGTCGCCGCTGAGGATGATCCGCGTCCGCCGCCGCGCCGGCTCGACCGAGGGCACGGCCGAAAAGAGGGCGTGGGTGTAGGGGTGCAGTGGCGCCGCGGCGAGGTCTTTGGCCGTGCCCCGTTCGACGATCCGCCCCAGATACATCACAGCCACCTCGTCGGCGATGTATTCGACCACCGAGAGATCGTGCGAAATGAAGAGGTAGGTGAGCCCGAGCTGTTCCCGCAGCTCGACCAGCAGGTTGACCACCTGGGCCTGGATCGACACGTCGAGCGCCGAGATCGGCTCATCGAGCACGACAAACTCCGGTTCGAGCACGAGCGCGCGGGCGATCGCAATCCGTTGCCGTTGCCCACCGGAAAACTCGTGGGGGTAGCGGGTGAGCGCCGCCGCCGAGAGCCCCGTCCGCTCGAGCGCTCCCACCATCTTTTCCTGCCGCGCAGCCGCATCGCCCATGCCGTGGATCACGAGCCCTTCTTCGAGGATGCTCCGCACCTGCATGCGGGGATTGAGCGAGCCGTAGGGATCCTGGAAGACGATCTGCATCCGTCGCCGGAGGCCACGCAGCTGGCTGCCGGAGAGCCCACGGACATCTTCGCCGGCAAACCGCACGCTGCCGCCGGTCGGCTCCACAAGGCGAAGAATGCTCCGGCCGGCCGTCGTCTTGCCGCAGCCGCTCTCGCCCACGAGCCCGAGCGTGGTGCCCTGGGGAATCGCGAAGCTCACGCCATCCACGGCCCGCACCGCGCCCACGGTCTTCCGCAAGAGGCCCTTGCGGATGGGGAAGTGCGTCTGCAGATCCTGAACGTCGAGCAGGGGAGCCGTCATGGAGTGATCGCCTCCGCTTCGTGGCAGCTGACGAAGTGGCCCGGCCACACCTCGCGGAGTTCCGGCGGCTCGGCGGTGCAGCGGGGCTCCCGGGCGTATTCGCACCGTGGGTGAAACCGGCAGCCGGAGGGAAAATGCTGAGGCGGCGGCACCATGCCGGGGATCGTCTTGAGGGGGCCATCTCCCCGCCCGGCCGCCTCGGGTCGCGACCGCAGGAGGCCGATCGTGTAGGGATGCAGCGGCCGGGCGAAGAGCTCCGCCGCCGGCGCCCGTTCGACGATCTTGCCGGCATACATCACAGCCACGTCGTCGCAGGTCTCGGCCACCACGCCGAGATCATGCGTGATCAACAAAATGGCCGTGCCGAGCCGCTGCCGCAGGTCGGCGAGGAGTTCCAGGATCTGCGCCTGGATCGTCACATCGAGCGCGGTGGTCGGCTCGTCGGCGATCACGAGATCGGGCTCGCAGGCCAGCGCCATCGCGATCATCACCCGCTGCCGCATCCCGCCGGAGAGCTGGTGGGGATATTCGTCGAGCCGTCGCTCCGGATCGGCCACCCGCACAAGCTGCAACATCTCGAGCGCCCGCGCCCGCGCCGCCTCCCGCGACAGCTGCCGATGGAGGTGGAGGGTCTCGGTGATCTGGCTGCCGATCGTAAACACCGGATTGAGGCTCGTCATCGGCTCCTGAAAGATCATCCCGATCCGGCCCCCGCGAATCGTCCGCAGCTCCGCCTCGGGCAGCGACACAAGATCGATGGCGGTGGTGCTCTCGTCTCCGCGGCCCAGCGACAACAGAATCTGCCCATGCTCGATCGTCCCCGGTGCCGCCACCAGTCGGAGGATCGACATCGCCGTCACGCTCTTCCCGCAGCCGCTTTCGCCGACCAGCCCGAGCGTCTTCCCCCGCTCGATCGACAGCGAAACCCCATCCACCGCCGGCACGCGGCCAGCCGGCGTCTGAAACGCAGTCACAAGATTGTTGATTTCAAGCAGGGGCATGAAGGGCTACGTTACGTGGGGCTGGCCGGCCCGCGAGCTCGCGCACCGCGGCTTTGTGTGGGCTCCTCCACCACGAAGCACCGGGCGCGAGCCTGGTGGATTGAAGTAGCGATAAACGTTCCGCCGGCCCGCGAGCTCGCGCACCGCGGCTTTGTGGGAACTCTCCACGAATGAGCGAAGGGCAGGCGGGCACCGATCCGCCAGAGGCGGATTGGTCGCGCAGCGAACGTCCGGCGATGTGGCACGGGCAGCCCCTCACGGCGCGTCATTTGCGGGCCTCACGGAGGCGGGGGTCGGTGGCTTCCTGGAGGCCTTCGCCGATCAGGTTGTAGGCCAGCACGGTCAGGAAGATGGCGGTGCCGGGAAACACCACCAGCCACCACATCGCCAGATTGCTCCGCGCCGAATTGAGTAACGATCCCCAACTCGCGGCCGGCGGCGGCGGTCCGAAGCCCAGAAAGGAGAGCGAGCTCTCCATGAGGATCGCGGCGGCGATCCCAAACGTGATCGGCACGAGAATCGGAGCCAGGGCGTTGGGAAGGATGTGTCGCAGCATGATGCGGACGGGGCCGGCTCCGGCGGCCCGGGCGGCCATCACAAACTCGCTCGACTTGAGCCGAAGAAACTCGCCGCGGGTGAGCCGGGCGATGCCGGTCCAGCCGGTGCAGCCGATGATCGCCATGGTCTTCCAGATCGTCGGCTTGTCGACGATCGCCACCAGCGCGAGGATCAAGACGAGCGTGGGCACGCACATCACGACCTCGGTGATGCGGCTGGTGAGCATGTCGACCCAGCCGCCGAAGTAGCCGCCCAGGGAGCCCACGATGATCCCGATCGTGCCGGCGATGCCCATCGAGAGGAAGCCGACCAGGAGCGCGACCGTGGTGCCATGGACCATTTTGGCGAGCACGTCCACACCGTATTGATCGGTGCCGAAGAGGTTGTTCCAGCTCGGTCGGCCTTCGTCACGGGACGGGTTGGCGGGGCGGCCCGGCCATTCGTCGGTGCGGACCGAGCGGTAGGGGTCCTGAAAGAAGAGCGGCCAGATCGCCCAGCTCTCGGGATCCTTCTCCTTGAGGCTGCGGGGATATTCGCCGCGAAACTTGTCTTTCGTGAAGATCACCGGCTCGAGGCGGCGATCGAAGTAGCCGAGGCAGGGCGCGTAGAGATTGCCCTTGTAGCGGCAGACCACGGGCTTGGTGCCGGCGATCGCCGGCGCGAGGATCGCGACCGCGACGAGGAAGCCGACAAACGCGAGCGCGGCCATCGCCAGCGGCCGACGGCGATACCGCCGCCAGGCCTCCACCCAAAACCCGTGGGATGGTGTCGCGTTCATTCCACACTCACCCGCGGGTCGACGAAGCAGTAGAGGATGTCGGCGAG
>CAYZFV010000124.1:0-8482 GCA_964477765.1 uncultured Candidatus Kuenenia sp. | reverse complement strand
CCGTCACGGCCAGCATCGTCGCGGCGAGTGCCGTCTCACGAGCGTGGCCGTCGAAGAGCGTGCAGGCGGCGCAGCATGCCCCTTGGCCGGCGTGTGCCCGGCCGACCGCCGGGCCGCCCCCGGTGAGAGCCGCGATTGATTCGGGCGTGAACGTTTCGTATTGCGTCCGCCAAAACTGCAGAAAATCGGCGTCGAAGATGATGTCGGCGTCGAGAATCTGGCCGGTCCGGGGATTCACCCGCGAGGGCCCCATCGCAAAACTCGCGCCGGCGGTGATCCAGCGAAACGTGTTGTAGTTGACGTCCTCCGGATCCCAGTCGGTCTTGTCAGGCTGCTGCCGCACCTCGATGGCGCTGGCGAAGCCGGCCTTTTCGAAGGCCGTATTCCAGGCCTCGATGCCCTCGCGGATCGGCTGGCGGTAGCGAAAGGGCACCGTGTTTTCGATCCAAAACACGATCGGCTTCTTCGGTGGCGAGATCGACGCCGTCGGATCGGCCTTCTCGAGGTTCCAGCGATTGACGTAGCGGACGAAGCGGTCTTCGTCGACATTCTGCGAGAAGTCTTTCAACGCGGTCACAAAATAGCCGACGCGATCATCGGCCAGCCGTGGCTTGTAGGCGTTTTGGGGAAGCAGGCTGAGCGAGTAGTGCACCGTGATCGTGGCGCCACGGCTGTCGGGCACCGTGTCGATCTGCGTCTTGCCGCTCGAGCCGTAGGTCGCCGCCACCTGCAACTCGACATTGTCGGGAAACGACTTCACGCTCGCCCAGGTCGTGCGGTCACGGGCGAAGGAAAAGCCGGAGAGGGTGTTGGAGATCTGCGGCAGATCGGTGAAGAAGATCGCGCCGAGATCGATCACCGGGCTGCCGGCCGGGCTCGTGCTGACGATCGGCACGGCAAAGAGCACGCTGTCGGTGTAGGCCAGATCGACGGCCTTCGCTTCGGGGCTCCCCTTGTCGGCGAAGAAGCGGACGTTTTTGCGGATCACGTGGATCGTGTCATCGACCTTGCGAAACTGCCACACCCAGTCGTCGCCGAAGCCCCAGCTCATGCCGCCGAGGAGATACCGGTCACCGATGCCGCGGGCGATCGAGATCGACACGAAAAACTCCTTGCCGAGCAGGCCGGTCGGCAACTCCGCATAGACCTTGCCCTCTTTTTGATGGAGCGTGATCAGTCCCGGCAGTCGGGTGGCATCCTTGAGCAGCACGGCGAACGGCTTCTGCGACGAACTGCCGCCCGACTTGGCCTGCGTGTCGTCGCTCTTCGCCGTCGGCTTCTCGTCGGGCTTCTTCGGCTCGTCGGCGCGCGACACAAAACTGCCGGCCCCGAGCATCCAAACCACGGCAAACCACGCCGGAATCCGCTGCCAATTCGCGCCTGTCATCGACCATTCTCCAGAAGGGGGCCGCGGGCCGGTGCTACCGCAGTCATCGTGGAAGGGTAGCATCGATCGGAACAGCGAACCAGTTTTTCGAGTGACGTGTGGCTATGGCGAGCGGCGGGTTTCCGGCGGCGATCTGGCGGCGGTGGCACTCCCACTGGGCTGTGGCGACCCCGCTGGCAGGCGGGCTGAGCGGCGCGGTGGCTTGGGCGGTCGACCATGCGGGCCGCCGGTTTGTCCTCAAAAGGTTTGCGGCGTCAGCGACCCGTGAGCAT
Source organism: uncultured Candidatus Kuenenia sp. (assembly GCA_964477765.1). Lineage (GTDB taxonomy): Bacteria > Planctomycetota > Planctomycetia > Pirellulales > UBA1268 > CACORA01. Next base: position 6,823 of record CAYZFV010000124.1, on the reverse strand, counting down.
GCCGCCTGGGTGCATGCCTTCATGCGGCACGTGCGGGCGGACGGCATGCTCGAGGTGCCGGCCCTGGAAACCGCCACAGACGGTGCGACGCTTCAGGCCGATGAGGCCGGCATGCTCTGGGAACTTATGGAATGGAAGTCGGGCCACACCGCCACGCAGCCGACGATGCAGCAGGTGGCCGCGGCCGCGCTGGTCTTGGCGCGGGTGCATCGGGCGGCAGCCGCATGGCCTGCCTGCCCGAGTCGCGTCGACCATTCACCTGGCGTGATCCATCGGGTGGCGCGGGCCCGCGATCTGCTCGCGCGGCCGTGGGCGACTCGGATCAGGACGACGTGGCGAGGACCGTTGCGAGAACAATTTGATCGGGCCATCGCCATCTGGGCGGAGCGTGGCGGCCTGCAGGCGGTGGCTCGCGTCGCCGCGTGGGAGTCGCAGCCGGTCGTGGTCCAGCCGGTGCTCCGCGACGTGTGGAGCGATCACGTGCTCTTTCGCGGCGAGCAGGTCGCGGGCATTCTCGATTGGCATGCCGCGGGCGTCGACACGCCGGCGACCGACCTGGCACGGCTGGCCGGGAGTTGGCCGGCTGATCCGGTGACGCTGAGAACGTTTCTCGATTCGTACTCGGCCGTGCGGCCGCTCGCCGAGGAGGAAGCGGCTCTCGTGCCATTTCTTCGCGACACGGGCATTTTGTTCGGGTTCGACAACTGGTTTCGGTGGATCGTGGAGGAGAACCGCCTGTTTGCCGATACAAATGCCGTGGGAAAACGGATCGAGGCCCTGCTCGCGGCTCTGCCAGACGCGGTGCACAGCCTCGCTTCGGGCATTCCGCAGGGGGAGCGGTCAATCGAGGTCGGCCTCGATTGACCTGAAAAAAACGGCGCCGCTAGACTTTTCTCATGACAACATCTCGTGAGCGGTCTGCTTCCTGGCGGAAAGCAGGCATGGGCGGTGTGGCCGGGCTGCTCTGGGCGTGGCTTGTGTGCATGGCGGCCATGGCCGCCGGGGCGGCTCCCGATGGGGCCGAGCCTGATCTCGGGAGTGATCTCTTCAATCCGCTCGCGGGCGTGGTTGACGAACTCGGCAGCCCGGTGGTGATTTCCGCCGTGGTCGAGCCGGGCGTGGGTGGCGAGCCCGACACCCTCGCCGTGACCGCCACGATCGAAGAAGGCTGGCATCTCTATTCGCTCGAGCAGGGAAAAGACGCCCCCAAGCCAGGTGGCCCCAAGGCGACGAAAATTGTCGTGGCCGACGATTCGCCGCAGCGGCCTGCGGGCAGCTTTCGACCTGATGTGGAGCCCGATCGTCGGCGGGTCGACGACGTGCCGTCGTGGCAGGGGCTCGTGCTGGAGGAGCACCATGGGCGGGTGACCTGGCGGGTGCCGCTGGCAGCCAATCCCTCCGGCACCGCCTCCGACGTGCATGGCACCGTGAGCCTGCAGCTGTGCCAAGACACGTCCTGCACGCCACCGGAAACGATTCCCTTCACGGCCACCTGCGACGTGGCGGCACGGGCGGGAGCGGTGAAGCCGGTCGCCGCGAGCCATGTGCCCGACCGCGGACATGTGCGGCTCGAGGCGTCGTTCAAGCCGCCGGTCTGTCGTGCTGGCGGCGGGCTGGCGTGGCCGCTGGTGATCCGGCTCGTGCCCGATGACCACTGGCATCTTTACAAGCCGTCGTCAACATCCGCGAGCGACGTCGGTCAGGGCAAGCCCACGATCGTGTCTCTGCCCGATGGCGAGTCGGGCAATGGTCGGATCGTGCGGGCCACCAGGCTCTCTGCCACCGAGGCCCAGGCCGCCGCGTCGGCTGAACTGGCTGCCGCGGGCGCCGTCGACGGTCCGGTGGCCTTTGAAATGCTGCTGGAAGCGACCGCCGACGCTCCCGCCGACGCTCCCGCCGATGCTTCCCGGTCGATCGACGCCCTGATCGGCTTTCAAACCTGCAGCGACACCACCTGCGATCCACCGTGGGCGGCGCGGCTCAAGGCCACGATCCCCGCTGGTGAAAACCCGGCCGAGGCGCGGCTCGAGTTTCTCGAGGCCCGCTATGCCGAGGCGGCCCGCGCACCTGCCGAAATCGAAATCGCCTCGGCGGTGCCCGCAGCGCCGGCGATGACGGCCGTGCCCTCCGCCACGAGTGTCGACTCGGCGATCCCGCTCTCGCTGCCCGCCGCATTGCTGGCCGGCCTCGCCGGCGGGCTGATTTTGAACCTCATGCCCTGCGTGTTGCCGGTGCTGGGCCTCAAGCTGATGTCGTTCGCCCAGCAGTCGGGCAAGGCGCGGCGGGAGGTCCTGCGGCTCAACATGTGGTATTGCGCCGGCCTCTACGCCGTCTTTTTTGTGCTGGCCACGCTGAGCGTGGCGGCAAACGTCGGCCTCGCCGAGAGCAACCTCGCCTGGGGCGAACAGTTCACGTCGTGGAAGTTCAACGTGGCGATGGCGGGAATCGTGTTCGCTTTCGCGCTCTCCTTCCTCGGCGTCTGGGAGCTGCCGATTCCCGGATTCATCGGTGAGAAGGCGGGCCACGTGCAGTCGCAGGAGGGGCCGGCCGGCTCGTTTTTGAAGGGTGTGTTGAGCACCGTGCTGGCGACGCCCTGCAGTGGCCCGTTCCTGGGGCCCGTGTTCGGCTTCACGCTCACGCAGCCGACCAGCGTCACCTACGCCGTCTTTGGCGCGATCGCCACCGGGATGGCCCTGCCCTACATCCTCGTCGGGCTTTTCCCGGCCCTCGTGCGGTTTCTGCCGAAGCCGGGCGCGTGGATGGGCACCTTCAAGGAGATTCTCGGGTTCGTGATGCTCGGCACGGTGGCCTATCTGTTCACGTTCCTGAGCCACGACTACTTCGTGCCGACGTTTACGATGCTGATCGGCATCTGGGCCGCCTGCTGGTGGGTCGGCAAGGCGCAGGAGGCCGACGGGGGCACGATCGGATTCGGCCGCTGGGTCCAGGCGGCCGCGGTCGCCACCGTGATCGGCTCGCTCGCCTTCTTCTTCCTCGGGCCCGTGAAGTCGGTCATCGAGTGGGAGCCCTTTTCACGGCAGCGGCTCGCGGAGTTGCGGCGGGAGGGGGCGACCGTGCTGATCGATTTCTCGGCCGACTGGTGCCCGACCTGTAAGTTCAACCTCGCCACGGCGATCGAAACCCGCAAGGTGAAGTCGGCGATCGATGAGAATCGAATCGTGCCGATGCTGGCCGACTGGACCGACGGTTCGCCGGAAATCAAAGACATGCTCGCCACGCTGCAGAGCAAGTCGATCCCGGTGCTGGCCGTTTTTCCCGCCGCGTCGCCGGGCAGCGCACCCCCCGATCCGATCGTGCTTCGCGACCTGATCACCGAGTCGCAGGTGCTCTCGGCCATCCGTGACGCCGGCCCGTCACGGCCTGGCGTCACCCGTGCCGCCTCGCGACCAAAGGATTCCGTCGATCGCTAACGGTCCTGCTTACGTTTGCCGGGCTTCTTCTTTCGCGGGACCGTCGCTCGTTCTTTTCGCTGGGCGGCGTCGCCGGCGGCCCGTTCGCGAGGAGGTCCACCCTGCCAACGCTTTCCGGAACCCCCTGACCGTGGAGCGGCCTTGCCCCGCCGCGGCCCGGTTTCCCGCTGCCACCCCGGCCGCTTTTCAAAATCGATTTCGGCCTCATTCGTTTCCGGCCGGGGGGCGAAATGCTCGAGGATCGCTGCCGCGATGTCGGCTGCATGATGACCTTGGGAGACCAGCCGCTCGATCAGCGGCGCATGTCCGGAAAAGGATTTGGCGTCGAGCGTCGCCGTGATCGCATCCCTCAGCGCTTCAGACCGGCGGGCCATGATCGCCGCCACCGTGGGAACTTTCTCCCGCTGCAGCGGCACCCCGGTGAATCGTTCGATGAACTGCAGTTTTCGCGCGGACCCTCCGGAGACCAGGGTCACCGCCCGGCCACCACGGCCTGCCCGGCCGGTTCGCCCGATGCGATGCACGTAATCTTCCGGGTCATAAGGCAGGTCGTAATTGACGACGAGTTCGAGGTCGTTGACGTCGATCCCGCGGGCCGCCACGTCGGTGGCCACGAGCACCGTGAAGCCACCGCGCTTGAAGCCCTCCATCACCCGGGTCCGCTGGGCCTGGGGCATGCCGCCGTGGAGCCGCTCGGCGGAAAACCCGCGGCTGCCGAGGGTGTCGGCCAGTTCCTCGACCATCTGCTGTGTGTTGCAAAAGACGATGCCGCTGCGAATGCGATGGTAGTCGAGGATCCGCGTCAACGCCTCCTGCTTGAGCTGATGCCGCACCTCGTAATACAGCTGTGCGACGGTGGTCGCCGCGGTCTTCTTCTGCTTGGCGATCTCGATGCGCAGGGGATCGCGGGCGTGCTGCCGCACGAGGGCCTCGATGGCCGTGGAGAGCGTGGCGGAGAAAAAAACCGTCTGCCGATCGTCGGGAACCGCCGCCAGGATCTTCTCGATGTCGTCGCGAAACCCCATGTCGAGCATCCGATCAGACTCGTCGAGAACAAGCATCCGAAGCTGGTCGATGTGCAGCGTCTTACGGTCGAGGTGATCGACGAGACGGCCGGGAGTGCCGACGACGATCTGTGATCCCCGCTTGAGGTCGGCAAACTGCCGCTCGTAGGAGGCGCCGCCATAGATGGCCGCCGTGTGAATGCCACGGGAAAACCGGGCAAGCTTCTGCACTTCGGCGGTGATCTGCGTGACGAGTTCACGGGTGGGGGCGAGAATCAGCACCTGGGTCGATCGCTGCATCGGATCGACCCGGGCGATCGCGGGAATGCAAAACGCCGCCGTTTTGCCCGAGCCCGTCTCCGATTGGCCGATGACATCGCGGCCCGCGAGCAGCGGCGGAATCGCCGCCGCCTGGATCGGCGAGGCTGTGGTGAATCCCAGGGCCGCCACGGCTTCGAGGATTTCGGATGCAACGCCGAGAGTGGCGAAGGCCACAGCGTTGGTCGGCGTGGTTTTCACAGAGTGCCTGAGCGTCGTGATGGGTCGGTCATGGGGGGGCGAGCCGGTCAGCGGAGGGCGACCCGCTCGTCGTCTCCCGTTGCGGCGCGGACGGTGCCGATCGGCCAGCTTTCGTGGCCGCAGTCGGCGAGCTGGTGGCGAATGCTCTCGGCGTGGTGCGGGGCGACGATGAGCACCATGCCGATGCCCATATTGAAGACGCGGTCCATCTCGGCCGCCTCGATCCCGCCGAGCCGCTGCACCCAGGAAAAAACGCCCGGCACCGGCCAGCTCGCCAGATCGATCTCCACCTGCACCCTCGGGGGCACGATCCGGGCGAGGTTTTCAGCCAGTCCGCCGCCGGTGATGTGGGCGATGCCATGCACCACCTGCTTCACGCGGTAGTGCTGCAGCACCGACTTTATGGGCCGAGCGTAGAGGCGGGTCGGTGTGAGCAGGATCTCGCCCACGGTGCGATCGCCAAGCTCCGGCACACGATCGGTGCAGGTGAGGCCCCCCATCTCGAACACAGCCTTGCGAACGAGGCTGTAGCCATTGGAATGGAGGCCGCTCGAGGCGATGCCGATGGCGACGTCGCCCGGCTGCATGGCGGAGCCGTCGACGAGCCGCTTCCGCTCGACCACGCCGACACAGAAGCCGGCCAGATCGTATTCACCCCGCTGATACATGTCGGGCAGGATCGCGGTCTCTCCGCCCACGAGCGCACACTCGCACTCCACGCAGGAGTCGGCGATGCCCTTCACGATCTGCTCGAGCAAGGCCGGATCGTCGTGCGACATCCCGATATAGTCGAGGAAAAAGAGGGGCTCGGCCCCGGTGCAGAGGGCGTCGTTGACGCTCATCGCCACGAGGGCGATCCCGACGGTGTCATGCACGCCGGCGGTGACGGCGATCTTGAGCTTGGTCCCCACGCCGTCGGTGCAGGAGACGAGCAGCGGGTCGCGGTAGCGGCGGCGAAAGAGTCCGGCGAAGTCGAGCCGAAACAACGCCGCGAAGCCCCCCTCCGGGCTGAGCACCCGCGGGCACTGCGTGCGCCGCATATGGGCCGGCAGGCGGGCCATTGCCTGCTCGTAGAGTTCGAGATCGACTCCCGCACTGGAATAGGTGGCGCCTGACACGATTCATCCGCTTCGGGGTACTGAAACTGGTATCATCCCACTGTCATGCCTCCTCGCAAGCCCATGCCGTCGAAAGCGACCGCCACGCGTGCCCACGGCCGCATGCCGCTCCCGGCGTTTCAGTTCAGCCACCCCCTGCCCTACGGTGCGGTGCTCCACGACAAGGGTGTGCAGTTCGTGGTCTACAGTCGCTCGGCCACGGCGATGCGGGTGTTGCTCTACGACGCGGTCGACGCCCCGGAGCCTGCCGAGGTGATCGCCCTCGATCCGGCGAAGGACCGCTGGGGGGATATCTGGAGCATCTATGTGCCGGGGCTGAAGCCCGGCCAGCTTTACCACTTTCAGGCCGACGGCCCTTTCGATCCCGACACCGGGCAGCGGTTTGATGGCGAGGCCCGGCTGATCGATCCCTACGCCCAGGCGTTGGCCGGCTCCTATCTGCCCGGCGACGACGGGATCGTGCGGCCGCCGAAGTGCGTCGTGATCGACGACTCGTTCGACTGGCAGGGGGACCGCCATCTTCGCCGCGGGCTGGCCGACACCGTGATCTACGAGATGCATGTGAAGGGCTTCACGCAGAGCCCGTCGAGCGGTGTCGCGCACCCCGGCACGTATCTCGGCGTCATCGAAAAAATCCCCTATCTCAAGTCGCTCGGGGTGACGGCCGTCGAACTGATGCCGGTGCACGAGTTTCCCACCGAGGAGCCCTCGGGCGAGGCGGGCACGCGACGCAACTACTGGGGCTACGACC
>CAYZFV010000123.1:0-9208 GCA_964477765.1 uncultured Candidatus Kuenenia sp. | reverse complement strand
TTCGTCCAAAACGTCTCGAGCGCCGCCGTCGCCGTCACGAAGGCGAGGTTGTGGCCGCGAAACGTGCCGTTGTGCTTCCCCGGCTCCCACTGATCGAGCTCCGGCTTCAGCAGCGTGATGGCAAACGGCAGCCCGTAGCCCGACAGCGACTTGGAAAGACAGATGATGTCGGGCTCCAGCTCCGCCGCCTCGAAGCTGAAAAATGATCCCGTGCGGCCGCAGCCCACCTGGATGTCGTCGACGATCAGCAGGATGCCGTGGCGATCGAGGAGTTTGCCGAGCCGCCGCAGCCACGGGATCGAGGCCACGTTCACGCCCCCTTCGGCCTGCACCGTCTCGAGAATCAACGCCGCCGGCGGATCCATTCCACTGGAGCCATCGGCGAGGTATTGCTCCAGCAGATCGATCGTGTCGAGATCGGACCCCATGTAGCCATGAAACGGCATGCGGGCCACGTTGCCGAGCGTCACTCCGGCCCCTTCACGCTTGCCGGCATTGCCGGTCACGGCCAGTGCTCCGAGCGTCATGCCGTGGTAGGCATTCGTGAAGGCGATGACATTGGTCCGCCCCGTCACGAGCCGCGCGATCTTGAGCGCCGCCTCCACGGCATTGGTTCCGGTCGGCCCCGGAAACATCACCTTGTGGGGCAGCCGCCGCGGCGCGAGGATGACGCGGTGCAGCGTCTCGAGAAACTCCCGCTTGGCCTCCGTGGCCATGTCGAGACTGTGGGTGATCCGGTCGCCCGCGATGTGGTCCAGCAGCCGCGCCTTGAGGGCGGGATGGTTGTGGCCATAGTTCAGCGCCCCCGCTCCGGCGAAGAAGTCGATGAATTCGCGCCCCTGCTCATCCCGCAGGAGATGCCCCTGGGCAGTCGTGAACACCGTGGGAAAGGAACGGCAGTAGCTCCGCACCTCGCTTTCGAGCCGATCAAAAATCTCCATCGCTCCGCCCTCCTCTGCTGAAACCACCGTCCGCCAGCCACCCAGAAGCGAATGGCCCGATCCGAAAACACCGTTCTTCTTGGTGCGGCAGCCCGTGCCGGCCGGCGTTGCCGAACACGTCGGCAGGAAACCCCGGCCCTTCGTGCCAGGCCACACCGAGCGATTCGGCCGCACTCGTAAACAGTCGCCGCGATGCGTGGTTGGAAGGCGTGATCGTGGCCTCCAGAAATTCCACGCCCGCAGAAGCCGGCACCGCGAGCAGGCTCCGCAGCAACCGCCGGCCGAGCCCCTGCCGCCGCGCCCGCTTCGCCACCCCGACCTGCCAGACAAACAGCGTCGACCGTCGCTGCGGAGGGCGGTAGCCCGTCACGAAGCCAGCCATTCCCTCACCGTCGCATACCACGAGCGAGGTATCGGCGAAATCGCGACACACCAGCAGGTAGCAGTACAGCGAGTTGCCGTCGAGAACCTCGTCGGCAGCCACCAGCTCGTGGATGGCCGCGGCATCAGCCAGCGTGGGATTGCGCAACGCCCCTACGGAACACTCGCTGATAGTCGATGGTGTGCATGGCGTGTGTGCTGGCACGAATCCGCGAGGGGTGATCGATAACCGTTTTCATCGTTGCTCTTTCGACCCTACCACACGCCGTTCACGCGGGTCAACCAGCAAAATGCATCGCTCTCACATCCGCTTCACAAAACCATTCCAGTTCCAAGTGGCGTTGTATCCAAAGAAATCGGTGTAGTAGCGATCAACCCGATAGCCGGCTTCAGGCGCGATAAAAAATTCCTGAATCTCGTGCCATTTCCAATCTCCCCACTCGGTAATCGCGGTGTCACTGGCATCGTGGTCGCTCGCAGGGCCGAACGCTCCCGGGATCCACGGGATCGTGTCCTCGATGATGAGATAGTCGCCCGACTGCAACGCATGCTGGTGAAAGTGTCGATAGACCCCCGCCACGTTGACGTGCGCATCGTCGACGAGCACGATCGGGTGGGGCAAAGCCCGCAACGCAGCCGGCGAAAACACCTCCTCGATGCGGTTGCAGTCGCCCTCCAAAAACTCGATATCGGGCCTATTTTTCGCGGTGTTTTCCACGAGTGACAGATCGATGTCGACCGAGATCACGCGGGCCTCGAGGCCCGCGGTGGCGAGCGTGTCGGCCATCCACATGGCGCTGGCGCCGGTGTAGGCGCCGAGTTCGATCACGGTCCGCGGTGCGATCTCATGGAAGAGGATCGGATAGAGCACCATGTCGAAGGGATCCTTCGCCATGCCGATGCCCCGATAGCTGACGAAATTCTTGCCTTCGCTGATCGCTGCGATCGAAGGCCGGTCGATGTCGCACCGCATCTCACGCGACGAGAAGGGCACGAATCGCTCGGCAAAGCGATCGGCCCACACGCCGCGCTGAAAGTGCTCGGCAGCCCGGGCCTTGGCCGCGTGATAGTCGGTATGCGTGTCGTCATGAACCGCATCTCTTGGTGAATCATGCATCATCATCGCGGTGGCCTCCGGCGAGCATTTCGGTAGACTGCGATTCGTAGGCTAGGCCCATCGGGGTGTGACTTCAACCCGCTCGCCGCGACACCAACCCTCGCCGGTCGTCATGCATGGCTCTCTCATCTCCCGCGGACTGACGACGGTCGCCATCCTGATTGAACGGGTCGAGGAGTTTCTCCTGGCCACCGCCGTGCTCGTGATCGCGGTGATGACGATCGCCAATGTCTTCTGCCGCACCGTTCTCGGCTTCAGCCTGTCGGTCACCGACGAAGTGGCGCAGGTGAGCATCATCGTGCTCTGCTTCACGGGCCTGAGCTATGCCGCGGGCAAGGGCCGCCACATCCGCATGACGGCGCTCTACGACATGCTGCCACCGCGGCCCCGCAAGGCGCTGATGGTGCTGATCACGATCGGCACGGCGGCGATCCTGGGGCTGCTGGCCTGGTATGCAATCAGCTATGTGCTCACCGTGCGACGACTCGACGGCGTGTCGCCGGCCCTGCGGCTGCCCTTCTGGATGCTCTACGCCATCGCCCCGGTGGGGCTGCTTCTGGCGGCGATCCAATACGCCCTGGCGGCAGCAAAAAACCTCACTGCACCTGGCATTTACCTGTCATTCCATCAGCCAGACATCATGGCCCATCAGCCTCCGGCCGCCCCCGGAGAGGAGCCGGCTCGATGACGGGCATGGCCCTCACAATTCTCGGCATCATGCTCGTCCTGCTCCTGCTGGGCTTTCCGATGATGGTGCCGCTGGCGGCCGCGGCCCTGGCGGTGCTCGTCATCTATTTTCCTGGTGACGTGACGCCGGCCATCCTGATCCAGCAGTGGATCGGTGGCATCACGCCGGCGGCACTGATCGCGGTGCCGATGTTCATCCTGGCCGCCGATCTCATGACCCGCGGCCAGGCCGCCGGCCGGCTCCTCGATGCCGTGGCCGCGTTTGTGGGGCACGTTCGCGGCGGCCTGCCGATCACGACCGCCGTCAGTTGCGCCCTCTTCGGCGCGATGTCGGGATCGACGCAGGCCACGGTGGTGGCCATCGGCGGACCGCTTCGCCCTCGGTTGTTGGAGGCGGGCTACTCCCAATCGTTTTCGACGGCGCTGATCATCAATGCCAGCGACGTCGCCCTGCTCATTCCGCCGAGCATCGGCATGATCGTGTATGGCGTGGTCACGGGCACGTCGATCGGCGAACTCTTTATCGCCGGCATCGGACCGGGCCTGCTGATTCTCGTACTCTTTGCAGCCGCCTGTCGGGTGGCCTCGGCTGGCATGCCCCCGGCGGCGCCACGGGCCACGTGGGGTGAGTGCCGGCAGGCCCTCCGCCGCGCACTGCTGCCGCTCGGCTTTCCTTCCGTGGTGATGGGGGGCATCTACTCCGGCATCTTCAGCCCCACGGAGGCGGCGGCCGTCTGCGTGCTCTATGCGGCGATCCTCGAGATCGCGGTCTATCGCGAGATGCGGCTCAGCATGCTGCCGCGGATCGCGCTCTCGACGGGCCTGGTGACGGCGGTCGTGTTTGTGCTCGTGGGCGTGGGCGCCGGGTTTTCGTGGGTCATTTCCTTCGCCCGCATCCCGCAGACACTGCTCAGCGAAACCCTCGGCCTCACGGCCGCCAGCGGCTACTGGCCGATCATGACCGCGATCTCGGTGGCCTTTTTCGTCGGCTGCATGTTCGTCGACCCGATCGTGGTGATCCTGATCCTGGCGCCGATCTTCCACCCGATCGCCGTGGCGGCCGGCATCGACCCGGTGCTCGTCGGCGTGGCTGTCACGCTGCAGGTGGCGATCGGCTCGGCCACGCCCCCCTTCGGCTGCGATATCTTCACGGCCGTCGCCGTGTTTCGTCGCCCCTATGCCGAAGTGGTCCGCGGCACGCCCCCCTTCATCGTGATGCTGCTCGCCGTGGCCGTCACGCTGATCGCCTATCCACCGTTGGCCCTCTTCCTCCGCGACCTCGCCTTCCCCGGATGACCACGTGACCGTTGCCCGCCTCACCATTGCCTTCGTGGTGCTCGCCGCGGCTGCCGCCGGTGGCTGTGGTGAGCCGACTCCGTCGTCTCGGCCAACGCGGGAGATCTGGCGGTTTGCCATCGAAGAGGCCGAGGGGAGCGTGCAGCATCGCTACGCCATGCGGTTCAAGGAGCTGATCGAGACGCGCTCCGGTGGGGCGGTGGAAGTGATGGTCTATTCCTACGGCACGCTCGGCACATCGACCCAGATCACCGAACAGCTGGCCATGGGCGTGGTGGAACTGGCGATGGCCTCGCCGGGAAGCCTCGGCAAATTCATCCCCGAGGTGCAGGTGTTTCTCCTTCACTTCGTGCTTCCGCAGCGGCAGGAAGCCGTCCGCCGGGTACTCGCCGCTCCGGCCCTCGTCGCCGCCTTCGATCCGCTCTACGCCGAGAAAGGGCTGGCCCTGCTCTCGATCTTTTCCGAGGGCCAGATGGCGTGGACCCTCAAGCAGGAAGTGCGGTCGCCGCAGGATTTTGCCGGCGTGAAGATGCGGGTGATGACCTCACCGATCCTGCTGGCCGCCTATGGTGCCTACGGCGCGAGCCCCACGCCGATGCCCTATGCCGAGGTCTACAGCGGCCTGCAGCTCAACATGATCGATGGGCAGGTCAATCCGGTGTTTGCGATCGAGCGTCAGAAGTTTCACGAGGTGACCGACTGGCTCGTGTTCCCGGGCCACGCCGCCTTCGTCACCACCGCCGCGGCCAACAGGGCATTTCTCGACCGGCTTTCCGCCGACCGTCGCGACGTGGTGCGGCAGGTGGTACGAGAACTCGAGCCCTGGGTTTTCGCGCTCCAGACCGATCTCGAGTCACACCGTTTGGCCGACATCCTCCGCGGCAAGAAGCGACAACGGCAGCCGCTCCATGTCTGCGGGGATGTCGACGCCCTGCTGGCAGCCTTCTCTGCCGAAGAGCGTCGCGAGTTGATCGACGACAATCCCTTCGTGACCTTCGAGCCGCCGCTCACGGCCGAGGAGGTCGCCGCGTTTCGTGAGGCCAGCCGCACGGTGCAAGACGCCTTCCTCCGCATCGGCGGCCACCACGCCCGCCGCATCCTCGACCTGTTGCTGACTACCGCGCAAACGGACTGACTTCGTCGGCCGCGTCGCCGAAGCCGATGCCGATCGCCCGGGCGGCCTGCACCGCCGATCCCCGCGGATCGACGTGCGAGAGCGACTTCACCGCCTCGGTGATCGGCACACTCCCGATCTCCGGCGGCTGAAAGCAGACCATCCGGCCAAACTCGCCGCGGTGCACGAGCTTCACCGCGTGCGCCCCAAGCTCCGTGGCCAGAACCCGGTCGAACGTGGTCGGCTCCCCACCGCGCTGCAAGTGCCCGAGCACCACCGCGCGGGTTTCCCGGTCGAGGCGGCGGGCCAGCTCGTCGGCGATCACCTGCCCGATGCCGCCGAGCTTCACCTGCCCCCGGCCGGCATTTTGGGCGATCACGAGATCTCCCGAGGGCAGAGGCGCCCCCTCGGCCACCACGATCAGCGTGAATCGCCGCCCCATGGCTTCCCGCTCGAGCACCTTGCGGCAGACATATTCAAAGCTCCACGGAATCTCCGGAATCAGGATCACGTCGCCGCCGCCGGCGATCCCTGCGTGGAGCGCGATCCAGCCGGTGTTGCGGCCCATCACCTCGAGCACCATGATCCGCTCGTGGCTGGCGGCGGTGGGCCGCAGCTTGTCGAGCGCGTCGGTCGCGGTGGCCACGGCCGAGTCGAAGCCAAACGTGAAGGCCGTCGCCCGCAGGTCATTGTCGATCGTCTTCGGCACGCCAATCACCGGCATCCCGTGTTCGAAAAACTCCTGCGCCATCGTGAGCGAGCCGTCGCCACCGATCACGATCAGGCCGCTCACCGAGAGGTCGCGGAGCGTGGCGGCCGCCTCGTTGAGAAGGGCCGGGTCGACCGTCACCCGCTGGTCGGTGCCCACCTTCGCGGCAAACCGTCCACGGTTGCTCGAGCCGAGAATCGTGCCCCCTTCGGCGAGAATGTCGGCGGTGTTTCGCGCATCGAGCGGCATCGTCGAGACCGGATCGACCAAGCCCTCGAATCCGCGCAGAAAGCCGAGGCATTCGTAGCCGAGCCGCCCGGCGGTCTTCACGGCGGCGCGGATCACGGCATTCAGGCCGGGGCAGTCGCCGCCACTGGTGAGCATGCCGATGCGAGGTTTGGTGGTCGCCATGGGGGCGATTGTACGCGTTAGGCGTCGCCGCGGCGTAGTCGGGCGAACAACCGGCGATAGTCGCCCGGCCGCACCGCGAAGATGCCGCGGCGGCCGACCGACGGATGCTCGAGAATGTCTTCCTCGATCACGATCATGTCGGAGTCGTCACTGACCGACGCGGCCTCGACCGCGGCCGCCGGGGTCGCCTCAGCCGCCGAAGCCACCGGCTCCCGTTCGAAACCATCGAGCTTCCTGGCCATTGCGGTTCCCTCCCGGCTGGCAACATGACGGTGGCTGCTGAAGTCGTCCGGCCCCCGCATGAGGACCCGCTCGACCCGCCGCTCCCCGTCGAAAAATTTCTCGAATGGATCACACGAAGGATCGAACACCAGTTCGACATCGGGCCCGTCAATTGGATCGGCTTGGGGATCGACTTCGTGGGCTGTCGCCGTCGGAACCGCCATCGGCTCCGGCGAAGGGGCCGATGTCACATCGCCCAGCGGTCCCTCGACCAGCGTGTCATCGCATGGATCACCGCCGGCATCGTGGCAGAAGGCGGCATCGAAGTCACCAAACTCGATCACGCCCACGCCACCCCCATCAAGCGGCTCCGCCGGAAAACCGGCCGCACATTCCGGCAGACCATCGCCAGCGCCGGCGACGTCATCGAGCGGCTCTGAAGAGACCGCAGCTTCCCAGCAGCCGTCTGCCCCAGGGGCCGCTTCCATGGAGGCCAGCGCCGCCGGGGGCGGCAGCCGCTGAATATCCCGCCAGGCGGACGCGATGTCAGCCGCCGTCGCCAGCGTGCGACCGGCTTCGGCCGCCACCACGAGGGCCTGATCACACAGCTGGTTGATCAGCCGCGGCACGCCATCGCAGACAGAATAGATGGCGTCATCGCAGCATGCCTCGAAGAGCGTCTCCCATTCCTGGCCGGCGGCCCGGGCCTGGGTCCGCAGATAGGCCATCGTCTCGGCATGATCGAGCGGCTCGAGATAATGCCGCGTGGCGATGCGTTGGGCCACGCTCTCCATCTTCGGCGCCCCGAGCATCTCTTCGAGCTCGCACGTGCCTGCCAAGGCGATATGCACCGCCGGCAACGGTGTCGGCACGGTGGTGAGCAGTCGCAACTCTTCGATCAACCGCGTGGGGAGCGTGTGGGCCTCGTCGACGAGAATCACGAGGCCCGATCCGGTCGCGGCCAGCCCACGAATCCGCTCGACAATATTGATCCGCAGTTCCCCCTCGTCGAGACCGCGGTAGGGCTCGCCGATGTCGGCCAAAACCGCCTGCCACAAGGCTCGGCGGGTGCAGATCCGCGCTCCCGAGAGGAGTGCCACGTCGAAGTCGTCGCGAAGGTGCTCGGCGAGTTTGGCCAGCAGCAGCGACTTGCCGGTGCCCGCCGCGCCCACCACGAGGCCGATCCCCTCGGCCCGCCGCGCGACCCGCTCGATCGCCTGCAGGGCGGCGTCGATCTCCCGGGCCGGATGATAGAAGTCGACGCGGGGGGCGGCCATGAACGGGCGGCTGGAGGGATGCCGGCGGGTGGAGCGCATCAGATTCGTGGAATCCAGGGTCGGGCGGACGGTGGCTGGCGGAGGAATAGTCCCGCACGAAGATCATGTCGACACGCGGAGCCTCCTTCCTGCACCATCTGCCGGCGACGTAGACTTTCCGGATTCCAGAAAAGACCCCGGCGGCGACGGGTGGCGACAGCTTTAGCGATGGAAGCGGGTTCGGGCCGGCCTTCCCTCCGCGGCGGTCGCGATTGGCGGAAGACAAGATGTTTCACGTGAAGATCTGTGGAGTGACGTCGCCCGACGACGCCCGACTGGCGGTCGCCGCCGGGGCCGATTGCCTCGGGCTCAACTTTGTCGCCGGGTCACCACGGCAGGTTGACGAGGCGACCGCCCAAAGTATTCGTGCGGTGGTGCCGGCGGGTGTGCGTGTCGTGGGCGTCTTCGCCGGCGCGACCGCAGCCGAGATCCGGCAGACCGCCGAGGCGGTGGGGCTGGATGCCGTGCAACTCCATGGCCATCTCGCCATCGCCCCTGGCCAAGTTCCGGCCGGGCCGGTCGATCTCCCCGAACTCTGCCATGACCTGGCTCCGCTCCCCGTGATCCGGGCCGTCCGCCTCGAACCCGTTGTGACCGGCGGCGATCCGCTGGCATCTGCCCGGCAGTGGATCGCAACAGCGCGCCGCCTGGGCGCGCGGCCGGTGCTGGCGATCGTCGACGCATCTGTTTCGCGTGAAACTGCCAGCGGCCAGCTGGGGGGCACGGGCGCCGTGGTCGACTGGGCGGCCCTGGCCACAGCCCGGCCGCTCGATATCCCGATGGCCCTCGCCGGCGGCCTCACCCCTGACAACGTGGCGGCTGCCATCACTGCCAGCGGCCTGCACGCGGTCGACACCGCGAGCGGCGTCGAGGTCGCCCCCGGCCAAAAAGACCCGGAAAAGCTCCGCCGCTTCGTGGCCGCGGCCCGGGAAGCCATGCACCGCTGACGGCCCCGCGCCCCCCTCCCCAGCAAGTCGACCTTTGCGGATCGGGCCTGGCCGCTAAGATTTGGGC
>CAYZFV010000122.1:0-3667 GCA_964477765.1 uncultured Candidatus Kuenenia sp. | reverse complement strand
TTCTCCGTGAAGATTTTTCCCCGCCGCAAAAACTACCGCCGCCGCACTGGCCACCGGTCGCTCTCGACCAAGGTGCGGATCTTGAGCATCGCGTAAGGCAAGCCCGCCCGCCAGGAAGCACCGGGCGCGAGCCCGGTGGCCTGCTGCGGCGGGTGCTGATTCGTCGGCCCGCGGGCTTGCGCCTCGCGGCTTGTTGTCGGAAGGCTCGCGCCCTGCACGCAACAAGCACCGGGCGCGAGCCCGGTGGCCTACGGCTACTCTGGGATCACTCCCGCCAGTGGCCCGCTTCTCTTGCAGAGCTCATCCACCCGCGCCGACACCGCCGGATCCTCTTCCACCGGCGGGGCGTGATGCGGCTTCAGCCGCGCGTCGATCACCAGTGGCCCGCGGCAGCCCCAGTGCTTCTGCTGCACAAACGCTTCCACGCCATGCACGTCGGCTGCCGGGTTCGACCGGGTGAAGGTGACCCACAAGAAGTTTTCAAGGCTGGCTGCCGCGAAGTCGGCATCATCGACCACCAGCACCAGCGGCCACCCCCGCAGTGGATGCTCCGGGCCGATCGCAGCCGTGAGCCGCCCGATGTCGGCTGACCACGGGGCCGTGGCGGCCTGCTCCCAGATTGCGGCGTCGTTGGCCGCATCAAGCCGCGGCCGTGGCTCGATGCGGGGGCCATGAATCGCGACCACGCCCGGGAGGCAGACCCGCGGGTGGGCAAAGCCGTCGGGCAGCGGCATTCCGCCGATGAGTTCCTGCGGCAGCGTGCGGATCGCCGGGCCGCGGGCGGCGACGACGAGCTTCGAACCGACGTTGAACCCGCTGCCCGAATAGTCGAGCGTGTCGATCGTGGTCTCGGTGTGGAAGTGGCAGTCGCGCCGCCAGTCGGCCCGTTCGAGCAGATGGCTGAGGAAGGGGCGGATGTCGTGGGCATCGAGCCCGGGGGCGTCGCCCGCCGCCACGATGAAAAGATATTTGGCGAGCGAGAGCTGCCCCTGGCCGAGGATCGCCGAGGCCTGGGTGAGCAGTTCGGCCGGACGGTCGGCGGCCCGCCAGGGGAGATACCGCTCGCTCCCCACCGCCAAGAGCAGCGGATGCACACCCGAGGCATCGACGGCATGCACGCTCTTCACGCCGGGCAGCACCGTCGGGATCACCGGCCCGGTGAGCTCATGCACGAGCCAGCCGAAGAGGGTGTCTTCCTGCGGCGGCCGGCCCACCACCGTGATCGGCCAGATCGCATCAAGCCGGTGCCAGACATGGTCGACCCGCATCACCGGGAAGTCGTGCTTTCGGGCGTAGTAGCCGAGGTGATCGCCAAAGGGGCCCTCGGGCTTGGTCGCCCCGGGCATCACCGTGCCCTCGATGACAAAGTCGGCATCGGCGTAGATCGCCGGCCGCTGCTTGCGGCGGATCATCGGGATGCGATGGCCGGCAAGCACGCCCGCAAAGGTGAGCTCGGAAAGCCCCTCGGGCAGCGGCATCACGGCCGAGGGAGCCATGGCGGGTGAGCCGCCGATGAAGATCGCCACCTTCAGCGGCTCGCCGCGGGCCAGCGCCGCCGCGTGGTGCACGCCGATGCCGCGATGGAGTTGGTAGTGGAGCCCCACTTCGCCGTCTGGCTCGTAGGCGTTGCCCGCCAGTTGCACCCGATACATGCCGAGGTTGCCATGCTGCGGGCCGGGCCGAGCCGGGTCTTCGGTGTAAACCGCCGGCAGCGTGACAAACGGTCCACCATCACCGGGCCAACTCGTCACCTGCGGCAGACGGGAGAGCGGCACCTCGCGAGCCAGCACGGGGCCCGACCGCACCATCTTCGGCAGCATTGAGAGCGCGTCGTAGGGGCTCCGCCAATACCGCCAGGGTTTTTTGAGCGCCTCGGCGGGATCGATCTTGAGCTCAACAAGCCGCCGCACGCGGTCGAAGGTGTCGGCAAAGATTCGTTCAATGCGGGCCTGCGTGCCGTAGAGATTGGTGAGGATCGGAAAGGCCGAGGCCTTGGGCCGCGTGAACAGCACGGCCGGCCCCCCCGCCCGAAACAGCCGCCGCTGGATCTCGGCGATCTCGAGGTGTGGATCAACCGGATGGTCGATCTCGACGAGGTGGCCCTCGCCACGGAGCGTATCGACGCAGCTGCGAAGCGTATGAAATCCCATCGGTCCAGGTTACGAAAAACGTGCCAGCCACATTTGGGTAAACTTGAGCTCGTGAGTTATAGGCGTCGAGGAAGCCGAAGCGAATCGGATATCGGCCAGTATTTTTTGGGTGATCGAGTTTCTGTGGGTGGGCGTCGACGCGCCGCGGCCATCATGAATGCTCTTGTATCGCTGCAGCGTTGTGGATGGCTCCTCGCCACACTGCTCGGGGTCGTGGCGGCTCACGGTGCTGATCTTGATCCGGCCCGCCCCGTCACGCGGATCGCCCTCGGCTCCTGCATTCGGCAGAACCGGCCGCAGCCGATCTGGGAGGCGGTGAGCCGCTTCCAGCCCGACCTGCTTCTGCTGCTCGGCGACAATATCTATGGCGACACCGAAGACATGACCGAACTCCGCGCGAAGTACGACGCGCTGGTCTCCCATCCAGGCTTCGCCGCGCTCCGGCGTGAGGTGCCGATCATGGGCGTGTGGGACGACCACGATTATGGCGTCAACGACGGCGGCCGCGAGTATCCACGCCGCCGCGAGTCGCAGCAGGTGTTTTGCGATTTCTTCGGCGTGCCGGCCGACTCGCCGCGACGCCGGCAGGAGGGCATCTACCATGCGGTCACCTGTGGCCCGCCGGGCCGGCGGGTGCAGTTCATCGGGCTCGACACGCGGTATCACCGCTCGCCCCTGAAATCACTTCCCCGTGAGCAGCGGGTGAAAGGGAAGGGCTATTACGTGCCCGATCCCGATCCGTCCGCCACGGTTCTGGGAGCCGACCAGTGGGCCTGGCTGGCCACGGTGCTCGCCGAACCGGCCGAGATTCGGATCGTGATGTCGAGCATCCAGGTGCTGGCAATGGAGCACGGCTTTGAGAAGTGGGCCAATTTTCCCGGGGAGCGAACGCGGCTGATGGAGATGATCCGGCAGGCGGGGGCCACGGGCGTGATCCTCGTGAGCGGTGACCGGCATGCCGCCGAGATCAGCTGCCTGCCCGCAGGCGACGAGGCGATTGGCTATCCGCTCTATGACCTCACCGCCAGCAGCTTCAACCAGGTGATCGGCAAATCGAATCCTGAGGAACCAAACCGGTTTCGGGTCGGCAGCCGCTACCATGGCACGAACTTCGGCACGATCGAGATCGACTGGCAGGAGCCGGCCGACGGGCAGAAGCCGCTGGCGGCCGTGACGATGGCCATTCGAGACGCGAAAGGGGTGGTCGTGGAATCGGCAGCCCTCGACATCCCGGGAGGGTGAGACCGCGATGGCCGATCTCTTTTCTGCCGCGCGGGCGGCCAACGTGGCGCGGGCCGCGCCGTTGGCCGCGCGGATGCGACCGCGGCGGCTGGCCGACTATGTCGGCCAGGAGAAGGTGATCGGCCCCGGCAAACTCCTGCGACGGCTGATCGAGGCCGACCGACTCGGCTCGGTGATCCTCTACGGGCCGCCGGGCGTGGGCAAGACGACGCTCGCCGAGATCATCGCCCACGAGACCCGCCGCCGGTTCGTGGAACTCTCCGCGACGGCCTCCG
>CAYZFV010000121.1:0-2523 GCA_964477765.1 uncultured Candidatus Kuenenia sp. | reverse complement strand
GACATGGCCCGCCGTGAACTCTTTTCCCGTGGCGACGCGGTGCGAGCCGATGTTGATCGCTGGCTGGCGAGCCTCGATCAGGCCACGGCGAATGTCGAGCGGTTGCGGCTGGAAGGGCTGCGGCTGAAGCAGGGGCTCGACCGCGGCAGTGCGGGGGATGTCGACCTCCCACTTCTGAAGGCGGTGCTGGCCTCACCCGACTCGCGGGCGCGGGCCGCGGCAGCCCGGATCCTCGTCGACTGGGCCAACCGGATCGAGCAGCCTGCGGAGTTGCTGGCCGCGGCTGTCGATGATCCCGCCCCGCAGGTGCGGCTGGAGGCCGTGCGGGCGTTGGCGGCCCTCGGCGGGCAGCGGGCCGCCGAGTTGGCGTTGCACGCCGTCGATCACGAGCGCGATGCCTTTCTCGACTACAGCGCGTGGCTCACCGCCCGCGACCTTCGGGATGCCTGGCTGCCCGCCGTGGTGGCCGGCACGTTTGATGACGGCGGCAAGCCGGCCCGGGTGATTTTCGCCGCCCGGGCAGCGGAAGCGCAGCAGGCGGTGCCGTGGCTCGTGGCCCGCGTGCAGGATGGCAAGCTCTCTGCTGCTGATCGTCGCCAGGCGTTTGAGGCCATCGCCGCCCTCGGCGGCCCCGTCGATCTGCGGCTCGTGTTCGATCAGGCGGTCGCCCCGGCAACCAAGCCTGCCCAGGCAGCGGCATTGCTGAAGCTGCTGGTCGAGACGGAGGGCCGCCGCCGCGTGCGCCCCGCCGGCGACCTCGCGGCCATCACGCGGCTGCTCGAGTCGCCTGATCCGGCGGTCGTCATGTCGGCCATCAACGCCTGTGCTGCCTGGAAAATCAAAGCTGCCCTTGCTCCACTCGCGGCGATGACCCACGACACCGCCCGTTCGGCAGCCCAGCGACGGGCGGCCATAGGCGCCCTGGGCGGCCTGCCCGGTGACGAAGCCCGCGAGACGCTCGTTGCCCTCGCCAGCGGCCGAGATGCAGCCGAGGAGGATCGGGCCGCCGCCATCACGGCGCTCGTCGCCCAGTGGCCCGATGCGGCCGCCCGTCAGGCCGCCACGTTTCTGAACGCCGCCAGCGATGCGAAGGCTCTGGATGCGGTCTTCCGCGGGTTCTTGGCGACGAAAGCCGCCGCGACAACCCTCGCCACAGTGATCGATGCCGAAAAGCTTGCGCTGCCCGCGGGTGCCGTGCAGGCCGGCCGGCAGGCGATCAGTTCGGCGGGCCGGCAGGAGCCCGAGCTCGAACAGGCGCTGGCCGCGGCCGGCACGCGGTTCGGCGATTCGACCACGTCGGTCGCCGGCCGCCACGCGATGAGCGGGGCCGAACTCGATGCCTTTGTGGACCTGGTCCGCACCAAGGCCGATCCCGCCCGAGGCGAGGCGATCTTTCGTCGCGAAGCGCTCAAGTGCGTCACCTGCCACCGCGTCGGCGACCACGGCCCGCGGGTGGGGCCAAACCTGGCCGCCATCGGCGCGGCCAGCCCGCTCGACTACATCATCGATTCCCTCGTCTATCCGGCGAAGAACGTCAAAGAGGGCTACCAGACGCTCGTGGTGCTCACCGACGATGGTCGGGTGGTGACCGGCATCCAGGTGTCGCGGAGCGACGAGGAACTCGTGTTGCGGGATGCGCTTGATCGCGAGGTGCGAGTGCCCACGGCCGAGATCGATGAAGAGTCGATCGGCACGTCGCTCATGCCGGCGGGGCTGATCGACCCGCTGTCTCGCGAAGAACTGGCCGACCTCGTCCGCTACCTCGCCGGTCTCGGCAAGTAACCTCCGCTCACGAGCGGCGCATGGTGAGTGACGCAGACAGGGTGCTGCCCACGGGAGTGTCGCTGAAGTAGGAACCGCTGACGGGCGCGATGTCGGCGGGCGTGAGGCCGACGGCCGCGGGAATGAAACAGTGGTTGCACAAGACGCCGTGGGTCGGATCGAGCCCCACCCAGCCGGCCCCGGGAAGATAGGCCTCCGTCCACGCATGGAGGGCGCTCGCCGCGCGGCGGTCTTCCGCGTCGGCATCACCCTCGAAGAGGTAGCCCGATACCAGCCGCGCCGCCACGCCGTTGTGCCGCAACGCCTCCGCCAAGAGCACGGCCACATCGCGACAGGCACCGCGACCGCGGGCGAGCGTCTCGGCGACGGCGAGCGGCTCCCCTTCCTCCCGTCGCTCGTAGCGAATCGAATCGGCGATCCAGCGGTTCATCCCCACGAGGCCGTCGATCATCGGTCGGCTCGCCGACGCCAGGGGCTCCGGCCACGCGACCGGCTCGTGGGGCCGCAGAAACGGCGCCAGCAGCCGCTGTTCTTCGGGCGTGTAGCCGCACGGAATCCGCAGGCCGCGAGGCTCGAGCAGAAAATCGAACGGGTTGCGTTCATCCACGTCGAGGTCGAGGTCGAGGTGGATCGTGAGCGCCGGGATCTCGTCCGGAAAGAAGCAGGTGGCCACCACGTTGTCAAAGAGATCACGGCGCAGCTGCATACTGGCGTTGTCGACCGTGGCCAGCGTCTGCCGTT
>CAYZFV010000120.1:0-18858 GCA_964477765.1 uncultured Candidatus Kuenenia sp. | reverse complement strand
GCCCCAACTCCGGGCGGGGCCTCCCCCCGATCCCCTCCGCCCCGCCCTGCGTGGGCCCATGCCTCGCCCTCCAGCGGCGCGACGCCGAGGAGGTGAGTTGCTTCGGCTCGGGTCGAATCCGTGAAGAGCTCATCAAGCACTATGGCTCACCCTTCGCGATCGAAAGCGCCCACGTGAAGCTCCGCGGCAGCGACCTCGTGGCCCGCGTCATTCGCTCGCTCTTCGATACGGCTCGGCAATATCGCGAGAGCTTCGACGTCTACGGTTCGAAAAAGAGTTTCGAGTGGCAGCTCGTCGAAGGAGAGGAGCCGGTGGTGCATACGGCCAAAAAGCTGGAGCCCGAGATCCCACAGCGGGTGCCGGTGCCCGACTTCGCCCACCTTCTCCCGGAACCGATCCAGCGATTCACGACCGGCGGCGTCTATGATGCCGACGATCATCAGCACCTCTCGTTTACGCAGGGCGGTGGCCATGGCGGCAGCCATCCGCATCTCGTGCATGAGTTTGTGACGGCGCTCGTCGAGGGCCGCGACCCGTATCCGAATGCTCGGCAGAGCGCCAACTGGACCTGCACCGGAATCCTGGCCCACGAGTCGGCGCTGCAGGGCGGCACGACCATGAAACTGCCTGAATGGAGCTTTTCATCATGAAGTGCCCGCTGCTTGCGATTCTTCTCATCGGCGCGGCATGCATCGCCCAGGCTGCCGAGGCCCCGCTCAAGGTGCTCTTCCTCGGGGACCAAGGGCATCATCGCCCTGCTGAACGGTTCGCCCAGCTCCAGCCGGTGCTCGCGCCGGCGGGCGTGTACATCGATCGTCCCGCGATGACGAAGCCGGCGCCGGGCCTCAAGCCCTTTCAATACCAGCCGGCGAAGGTGCCGTTCTACGCGCCCGGCGGCACCCGGAAGGGTGACGATCAGATCACGACGATGCAGAAGCCGCTCGACCCCGAGGAGTCGCGAAAGCACGCCATCACGCCGGTGGGTTTTCGCGTCGAACTTTTCGCCAGCGAACCACTCCTGGCAGGCAAACCGCTGGCCATGTGCTTTGACGGTGACGGCGCCGTCTACGTGGCCGAGAGCGTCGACTATCCAAACGACCTCGTCGAGCCGCCGAAAGAAGATCCAGCCGCGACAGTCGAGGGCCACGATCGAATCGTGCGGCTGGTTGACACCGACGGCGATGGCCGGGCCGACCGCCGCGACGTGTTCGCGGAAAAGCTATCGATCCCCACGAGCATGCTCGCCCACGACGGCGGGCTCATCGTGGTGATGACGCCCAACACGGTCTTTCTCAAGGACACCGACGGCGACGGCACGGCCGACGAGCGGAAGGTGCTCTTCACCGGCTGGGGCACCGGCGACACGCATGCCGGCCCCAGCAACCTGACCTGGGGGCTCGACGGCTGGGGGTATGGCATCGTCGGCTACTCGGGCCTCCGCGGCACGGTCGGGGGTGAAATGCTGAGTTTCCCGGCCGGCTTTTTCCGGTTCCGTCCTGACGGATCCAAGCTCGAATACCTGCGGAGCACCAACAACAATTCGTGGGGCTTCGGCTTCAGTGAAGAAGGGCTCGTGTTCGGGTCGACTGCCAACGGCAACCCCAGCGAGCACATGCCCCTGGCCAATCGCGTCTATGAACGCGTCCGCGGATGGAGCGCCGAGCGGCTCAATGGCATTGCTGGCAGCCCGGCGATGGAACTGGCGCCGACGTCGGAGGGCGGCACCGTGGCGATTCGGCAGGTCGATCATCATGGAAAATTCACGGCCGCGGCCGGACACCGCCTCTACACAGCCCGCGCCTATCCCAAGGACTATTGGAATCGCTCGGCCTTCGTCTGCGAGCCGACCGGTCATATCGTCGCCACGTTCGCGGTTGCCCCGCGGGGGGCAGGGTTCACCAGCCGCATGGCCTGGGATCTGGTCGCCAGCGATGACGAATGGACGGCACCGATCCAGGCCGACGTCGGCCCCGACGGCCAGGTGTGGGTGATCGACTGGTACAACTTCATCGTCCAGCACAACCCAACGCCCGCGGGCTTTGAAACGGGCAAACGCGGCGCCTATGTCACGCCGCTCCGCGACAAGACGCACGGCCGGATCTGGCGGGTGGTCTACGAACAGGCGGCGACCTCGCCTCGGACGTCGCTCGCGCACGCCTCGCCCGACGAACTGGTCGCCGCACTCGGCGACGACAATATGTTTTGGCGGGAGCGGGCCCAGCGGAAGCTCGTCGAGCGGGGCGTGGGTCGCCCCGACGGCGGTTGCGACGTGGTTCCGGCGCTGATCAGCCTTGTCGAGGATCCGACGGTCGATGCGATCGGCCTTAACCCCGGCGCGATCCACGCGATCTGGACGCTCCGCCAGCTCGGGGCCCTCGACGGCTCGGCCGCCGATTCGCTCGCCCTCGCCCGCGTGCAGTCTGCTCTCGCGCACCCCTCCGCGGGCGTCCGCATGAACGCCGTGAAGGCTCTGCCGCGCGACGCCGGCACGCTTGGGAAACTTGCCGGCTCGACGGTGGTCGACGATCCCGCCCCGCTCGTGCGGCTGGCCGTGCTCGAGGCCCTCGGTGAATGGGCACCGTCGCCAGAGGCTGCGACGCTCGTCACGAAGATGCTCGCCGATCCTCGGACGCTCACCGACCCGGTGCTCGCGGACGCGGCCACGAGCGCTGCTGCCGTGCAGGCGGCCGGCGTGCTGCCGGCCCTGCTTGCTGCCAAACCGGCCGACGCGAAACCGTCGCCCGCCCTGCTCACGCTCGTCGAGCGGGTGGCGGAGCATGTCGCCCGCGGCACCGATGGCCCCGGTGTGGCCGCCGCGCTCGTGCGACTGCCGGTCGCTCCGCAGCCGGTGGCGGTCGCCGCGATCACCGGCCTGGCCCGCGGCTGGCCCAAGGGCACGCCCGTGGCACTAAGCCCGGAGGCCGACGCGGCCCTTGGGAAGCTCGTCGACACGCTCCCGGCAAGCGGCCAGGGGCAGGTCGTCACGCTCGCCCAGCTCACCGGCTCCACCGCGCTCGACGCGCAAATCGGTCGCATCAGCGACGCGCTCGTGGCCGCGATCGACGACCCGCAGGCCGCCGATGCCGACCGCCTTTCCGCGGCCGAGCGGCTCGTGCAACTGCGGCCGGCCGACGCGACGATCGTCGATGTCGTCATGCAGCGGGTCGGCGGGAAGGCGAGTCCGGAGATGTCTGCGGGTTTGATCGCCGCGCTCGGCCGCTCTTCGGCAGCCGAGGCCCCGACGGCGATCCTCGATCGGCTGGCCTCGTTCACGCCGCCGGTGCGGGAGGCGGCCGTCCGCACGATTCTTGCCAATCGCGACTGGGCGGCCGCGCTCGTGGACCGGCTCGAGAAGCGCCAGGTGAACCTGGGCGACATTCCGATCGTGGAGCGGACGAAACTCACCGACCATCCGGACCGAAAACTGCGCGATCGTGCGAAAAAAATCCTCGCCGCCGGTGGCGGCCTCCCGAACGCCGACCGCCAGAAGGTGATCGATGAGATCCTGCCCGTGGTGCTTCGAGGCGGCGATGCGTCTCGCGGCACGCTTGTCTTCAAGGAGCAGTGCGGCAAGTGCCACATGCACTCGGGTGAAGGGGGGAAGGTGGGCCCCGAGCTGACCGGGATGGCCGTTCATCCGGCCCACGAACTGCTGATCCACATCCTCGACCCCAACCGGTCGGTCGAGGGCAACTACCGCGCCTACACCGTTGCGACTGACGACGGCCGCGTGGTGACCGGGTTGTTGGCTGCGGAGAGCAGGACGGCGATCGAGCTGGTCGATGCGGAAGGCAAGCGGGCGGTGGTGCAGCGGAGTGAGATCGACGAATTTCAGCCGTCGCCGAATTCACTCATGCCGGTCGGCTTCGAGAAGCAGATCACGCCGGAGGGCTTCGCCGACCTGCTGGCCTTCCTCACGAAGCGGGGCCAGTTCGTCCCGCTCTCGCTCGAGAAGGTGGCGACGGCCGTGAGCACGCAGGGCATGTTCCATGATCAGCACGCCACTGCGGAGCGGTTGGTGTTTCCCGACTGGGGCCCCAAGACGTTCCGGGGCGTGCCCTTCACGCTGGTCGATCCGCAGGGCGACCGCGTGCCCAACGTGGTTTTGCTTCACGGGCCACATGGCTCTCTCCCGCCGAAGATGCCGAAGCGCGTGTCGCTCTCGATGAACGCTTCCGTCAAGGCACTCCATATCCTCGGTGGCGTGGCCGGCTGGGGCTTCCCGGCGGTTGGCCGGGGCTCGACGTCGATGATCGTGCGGCTTACCTACCAGAACGGTACGGTGGAGGACCACCCGCTCGTCAACGGCGAGCACGTGGCCGATTACATCCGTCGGGTCGACGTGCCCAAGAGCGAGTTTGCCTTCGATCTCGACGGACGGCAGCTCCGCTACCTGAACGTTGTGCCGCAGCGGCCCGACAGAATCGTGTCGATCGACCTTGTGAAGGGCAATGACGCGACGGCGCCGGTCGTGATGGCCATGACGGTCGAGACCCGCTGACACGGGCCGGCCGGTCGGCGGCGTGCTACAACGGACAGATGACTCCACGTCTTCCCAAGCCACCACGCGTCGCCGTCGTCATCGAGGCGTCGAATGCGTATGCCCGCGGGCTGCTGGCCGGGATTCATCGGCACCTCCGCGAGCACGAGCCCTGGACGGTGTTCCTGCCGGAGCACGGTCGCGGAACACCGCCGCTGGAGCAGCTGGCGGGCTGGCATGGTGACGGTGTGATTGCCCGCGTGGAAACGCAAGCCATCGCTGAGGTCTTGGCTCGGATTCGGAAGAAGCAAGCCATCCCGATCATCGACGTGAGCGCAGCCCGACTCATGCCCGATATTCCGTATGTCGAAACCGACGACGAGGTGATCGGCCGACTGGCTGCCGAGCATTTTGCCGAGCGAGATTTTCGTCACTATGGCTTTGTTGGTGATCCGCGGTTTCGCTGGAGTGAGAACCGCTCCCGGGCCTTCACGGCGGCCGTGCATACCCGGGGCCATGCAGTCGAGGTTTTTCCAGCCGCCACGGGGCGACGTGGTCGCGGCCGCGACAAGACGGCGGGCAATCCACCGGATGACGACGAGGCGATCGAGGCGTGGCTGCAGAGATTGCCCAAGCCTGTGGCCGTCTTCGCCTGCTACGACATTCGCGGTCGGCAGGTGCTCGAGGCTTGTCGGCGCGGTGGAATCGAGGTGCCCGACGAGGTGGCCGTGTTGGGCGTCGACAACGATGAACTGCTCTGCGGGCTGGCGAGCCCGCCGCTCTCGAGCATCATTCCCGACGCGGTGGGTGCCGGCCGGTTGGCGGCGAGCCTGCTCGTGAGCCGCATGCGGGGCGAGCGGCTGGAACGGGAAGAGTGGCTGCTTGCCCCGTTGGGAATCGTCACCCGGCAGAGCACCGACGTGTTGGCGATCGACGATGATCTCGTCGTCGCCGCGGTGCGCGTGATTCGTGACCATGCTTGTCGAGGCATCAAGGTGGCCGACGTCGTGGCCAGCCTGAAGACATCCCGCCGTGTCCTGGAACGCCGGTTCGTGCAGCGCATCGGACACACGCCGCACGAGGAGATCGCCCGCGTGCAGTTTCGTCGTGTTGAGCAGCTGCTCCGGGAGACCGATCTGCCGCTGGCCATGATCGCCACGCGGTGCGGCTTTCAGCATCCGGAGTACATGACGGTGGCCTTCATGCGGCGATACGGTGTGCCACCGAGCCGGTGGCGAAAGCGACACGGAGCCAAGTAGGACAGGCTTCAGCCCGTCGTCAAAAAGACGGCGCCAGTCACGCTCGCTGACGAAATGGCCTGCGATACGACATCGGGTGTTTCCATTCCTACATCAGGAATGTAGAATTTGCCGTTGGCGTCCGGGCCGGTTTCGGGTCGGGCGCTCCTCGCTCCACCGGGTTCTTCGTGCCATGGCTCGCCACTTCGTCCGTCTGCTTGAGCCGCCCACCAAGACGTTCCTTCTCCTGGGCCCGCGTGGCACTGGAAAGTCCACCTGGCTGGCGCATCACTTTCCCGACGCTGTGCGGATCGACCTGCTCCACACGGAAGTGCTCTACCGCTACCGCTCGAATCCATCGCTGATTCGCACGGATCTCGCCGCCGTCCTTCCGGGCGAGTGGGTGGTCGTCGACGAGGCCCAGAAGGTGCCCGATCTGCTCGACGAAATCCATGGGCTATACGAGTCGAAGAGGATCAACTTCGCGATCACGGGGTCGAGTGCCCGGAAACTCCGTCGGGCGGACGTCAACCTGCTCGGGGGGCGGGCGATTCGGTGCGACTTCTTTCCGCTCACATGGGCGGAAATCGGCCGCCCTGCCTTGCTGGAGGCGTGCCTGGACTTTGGCACGCTGCCGCACGTCCTCGCCGCTCCTGTTCACTCTGCCGACACGCTGGCCAGTTACGTGGGCACCTACCTCCAGGAAGAAATCGCCGCCGAGGCGCTGACCCGGGCCATCCAGCCGTTCGCGAGGTTTCTCCAGGTCGCCGCGCGGCATCATGCCCAACTGCTGAACGTCGAACGGGTGGCCCAGCAGGCGGCCGTCAAGCGCCGCACGGTGGACACGTACTTCGAGATTCTCGAAGATACTTTGCTGGGAACACGGCTCCCGGCGCTGCGGCTCGGGCTTCGTGCGAAGGAGGCCGCACACCCCAAGTTTTATTTCTTCGACGCCGGTGTCGCCCGCGCGGCAGCCGGCTGGATTCGGGAGGCGATGCCGGAGGAATGGCGAGGGTTTTCGTTCGAAACGCTCATGCTCGGTGAATTACGGGCGTTCAATGCCTATCGTCGTAAAGACAAGCGGCTGTTTCATTACAGCGTCACGGGCGGTTTCGACGTCGACTTCGTCGTGGAGACGCAGAAGAAAATTCTCAACCGCCCCAGCCGGTTCATCGCGATCGAGGCGAAAGCCGCATCCCACTGGCGGCCCGAATGGAGCAGCCCGCTGCACACGCTGCTCGGGCGCGACGCGGTTGCTGCCGCGTACGGCGTCTATCTGGGCAAAAAGCCGATCCTGATGGAAGGGCTGACGGTGCTTCCGTTCCGCGACTTCAGCGAGCGGCTCTGGGCTGGCGAGATTTTTTGACGGGGCATCTCTCTTTTTCGCTCGGTTCTAAGGATAGCCCGGCCAACGGATTTCAACATCGGTTATTCTCGTCGCGTCTTGAGGAGGCCAATCATGCGAATGGTTCAACGATTCGGCTTGCGGTGTGCGATCGCTCTCGTCTGCATATCCTGCTGCGGTTCGTGGCTCGATGCAGCTGACCACGGCGCGGTCATGCTCCCGACCGTCGGCAGCATCGAGCGGCTCGACCCACGATTCGATGCCCTCGTGCCGCCCGACGCACGGATCGAGGTGCTGGCCATGGGATTTGCCTGGTCGGAGGGTCCGGTGTGGGTGGCCGACGACCGCGGCGGCCTGCCGGCGGGAGCGCTGCTCTTCAGCGACATCCCTCACAACCGTGTCCACCGCTGGAAGCCAGGAGAGGAGGTGAGCATCTTCTTGGAGCCGGCCGGGTTCACCGGGCCCGCGGCCTATGGCAAGGAGCGGGGAAGCAATGGCCTGGCCCTCGACCGCGAAGGCCGGCTCGTGTCGTGCGAGCATGGCGACCGGCGGGTGAGCGTGCTCGAGAAGGATGGCGGCAAACGGACGCTCGCCGACGCCTGGGAAGGGAAGCGATTCAACAGCCCCAATGACCTGGCCGTGCATTCGTCCGGAGCGATCTACTTCACCGATCCTCCGTATGGCCTGCCGCAGGGCTTCGACGATCCCCGCCGCGAGATCGACTTCTGCGGCGTCTACCGGATTGCCACCGACGGCGAGGTGACGCTTCTCTGCGACACGATGACCCGCCCCAACGGCATCGCCTTCTCACCCGACGAAACGAAGCTCTATGTCGCCCAGTCGGACCCGCAGGCGCCGCTCTGGAAGGTGTTTGTCGTGGCGGCCGACGGCACACTCGACGAAGGCCGTACCTTCTTCGATGCCGGCAGTCTGGCCAAGACGCGCCGCGGCAATCCCGACGGTCTCAAAGTGGACGTGGCCGGCAATCTCTTCGCCACGGGCCCCGGCGGCGTGCTCGTCATCGCATCCGACGGCACGCATCTGGGAACCCTCCTCACCGGTCAGGCCACCGCCAACTGCTGCTTCGGCGAGGACGGCCGCACGCTCTTCATCACGGCCGACTCGCTCCTCTGCCGCGTGCGGCTCACCACGATGGGCCACTGACCGGGCAATGTGCCGGCACAGGATTGAGGACTTTGCGTCATCACTCTCCGGGAAGCGACGCGGATGAGGGCAATTGTTTCGCATCAGACGCGGTCGTGGCGGGTGGCCCTCCTGGCGGGCGGTGTGGTGATTGCCGCCAGCACGGGGTGTGGGCCACACGTGGCCGAATCCACTCCGCCATCTGCTGCCAAGGCGACGGTCGTGGAGCAGGCTGCGGGCATCCGTGGCGGGAACGGGAGCCGGATCGTCGCCGCCACGCCGCTCACCGATCATGAGTGGGAGTCGTTGCGGGGGCTGGCCGGGCTGCGGGAACTCGTGCTCCAGGCCGGGCGGGCGGATGACGCCCGGGCCGACATCCTCGCCGCGCTGCCCGACATCGAACGGCTCGTGCTGCGGGAGTCTCCGCTGACCGACGAAGGTTTGCGCACGGTGGCCGCATGTGCGACGCTCCGCGACCTCAACCTGCCGCAGGCTGCCTGCACGGCCGCGGGCATTCGGTCACTCGCCCAGCTGCCAACCCTCCGGAGCCTGCGGCTCGGTGGGCCCGGGCTCTCCGGCAGGGAAGTGTGCGAGGCGATCGTCGACCTGCCCCATCTGCGGACGCTCCATCTCATCGATATCCCGATCGGTGATGACGGGCTGGCTGTATTGGCGAGCCGGCCCGACCTGTGGAACCTCTATCTCGACGGAGCCGGAGCGTCGGATGCCGCCTGGGACCGCTATTTTCAGGCATGCCCCCAGGTTCATGTGCACGTCGATCAGGCCCATCACGATCGCGATCCCGGCCGCGAACACGAGTGATGACAAGCGGATAGGATAGGGGCGTCAAGTGCTCGGATCGCGGAGGCGTCTATGAGTGGCGTGGTGTACAAGCGGTGTCGGAGATGGGGGCAAATGATCAGCGGCGCGGTGATCCTCGCCGGGCTCGCGGCCACCGGCATGGCGGCAGGCGTGCTCGCCGGTGTCGCAGCCGAGCCGATCACACGGGCGGCAAACCGCTGGCTTGAGTCGCTCGATGCCGGGCAGCGGGAGCGGGCGGTGCGGCCCTTCGCCGATGCCATGCGAACGGCCTGGCATTTTGTGCCCAAGAACGACCGCAAGGGGGTGCAGCTGCGGGACATGACCGATGAGCAGCAGGAGGCGGCGCTGGCGCTCCTGCGATCGGTGGTTTCGGCCACCGGCTACGACAAGGCCACGGGCATCATGCAACTCGATGAACTGCTCGGGATCATCGAAGGCGAGAAGGCCAAAAACATTCGTGATGCGAAGCGGTATTACGTGACGCTCTTCGGCGCGCCCGCCGACACCGGTTCGTGGGGCCTGTCGATCGAGGGGCATCACCTGTCGCTCAATGTGACGATTCGCGATGGCGTCGTCGTCGATTCAA
This sequence comes from uncultured Candidatus Kuenenia sp., assembly GCA_964477765.1. GTDB lineage: Bacteria > Planctomycetota > Planctomycetia > Pirellulales > UBA1268 > CACORA01. The sequence goes on along the minus strand of CAYZFV010000120.1, from coordinate 9,244 downwards.
CACCACAGTTTCTCGGAGCCAATCCGGCTGAGGTCAAGACGACGTTTCCGGGGCTGCCGCCGACCGGTCACCGTGTGCTGCGTGACGAGGAGACGTTGGCATTTGAACTGGTGAATTCACTCGATGGAGAGCAGCAGCGGCAGGCCGTAATCGCCGCAGAACCTCCCCGCGAGATTCGGGCGGCCGGGGAGCCGCAGGCCGCGCGGCAAGCCATGGTCGGCATTGCGTATGTCGATCTGAACACTCTGCAGCAGGCGGTGCTGCGGAGGCTGGTGGAGGTGTACTGCCGCGTGATGCCTGATGCGGTGGCGGAAGAGCGGCTGGGGCTCATCGACCGCTGGGACGATGTGCACTTTGCCTGGGCGGGCAGCCTCGAGCCGGGCATTGGTCATGCCTACCGGGTCGAGGGGCCGACGTTCGCCATCGAGTTCGTCAACGTGCAGCCCGACGCCGAGGGGAATCCTGCCAATCACATCCACTGCATCTGGCGGGATCGCACGGGTGACTTCGATCTGCCGGCGGAATGATCGTGATCAACACCAGGAAGCACCGGGCGCGAGCCCGGTGGCTGCAGCGGCGCCGGTGGGAGCGTCATCACGCGGGACTGCAGCGGCGCCAACCCTTACGGCCGCCGCTCGTTTCCTTATTTGTGAAGAATCAGCTTGCCGGCGCGGGTGAGGCAGAGCCGATACAGCTCGCCGCGGTGGAGAATCTGAATCTCGTTGCGGCCCCGCAGCAGTGATTCCGACAGGATCGGGCCCATCTCATCTCGGGGGGTGCCTGCCTCGGCATCAGGAGTCGCGGGCTCCCGGGAAGCGGTCTGGGAAGCAGACTCCTGCAAATCTGGGGGATTTCGGTCGGCATTTGCCATGGTTTTTGGCAGGGTTTTTTCGCCCCGCAACCCACTTGACACACTTTTCTATGCGGATATCTTTTGCTCTGTTCGATAACGATTCTCAATATCGAACCCATGGGCCGGCTGTCAAGTCGTTTCATGGAGCCAGCCAGCCCGGGCCCTGCCTGTCGGTCAGCCAGCCACTTCGAACTTCCCCATGAATTCACCTCTGAGGAGATGAGCAATGAAGGCTGGTTTTTCGCACGATCGGGTTTCGAGACATGGTTTCACGTTAGTTGAGCTTTTGGTGGTGATCGCCATCATCGGTGTGCTGATCGGGCTCTTGCTGCCGGCCGTGCAGAGTGCCCGCGGAGCGGCCCGCCGCATGTCGAGCCTCAACAATCTCAAGCAGATGGGCCTCGCGCTCCACACCTACCACGATGGCAAGCGTCGCCTGCCGCCGGGGTTTACGTCGACGTTGCAGCCGGGTGCTTGGCCCGATGGTCCGCTGGATGCTTCGGGCCATCCTGCTGGTGGCAATAATGCCGCCCGCCCCGAGGAGGGGCCTGGTTGGAGTTTCTTTGCCGAGATCCTGCCCTTCATGGAAGAGGCGGCGCTGCATGGTCAGATCGATTTCTCAAAGTTGATCAATGACCCTGCCAACGAGGTTGCTCGCAAGACGATTGTGGCTGCTTACGTCGATCCGGGCGACACCTCACCCAAGCTCATCGATGTTAAGGACACGAGCCAGTCGATGATGTTTGAGGCCGCAGTGTGCAGCTATGCTGGATGCCTAGGAACGTTAGCCTACGAGCAACAGCCGTTTAACGGTGTCTTTCACCGCAACAGCAAGGTTAGCTTCGATCACATCACCGACGGCCTGAGCAAGACGATCGGGATTGGTGAGCGAATGAGCCGGCATACACAAAGCAGTTGGGTCGGTGTGATGCCTGGCCAGGAATTGGTTCATGCTCCTGAGTCACCAAAGTACGACCCGAGCAATCTCACCAAGCGTCCAGCAATTACAGCGGTGCTCGTGCATGTAAGGACCAGCGTGCCGAGCCTGACAGGCAGCCCTGGTGGATTCATCGGTCCTCATTCGGCCGGCACTCAGTTTCTAAACATGGATGGCTCGTGCCGGCTCATTAATGCGGAGACGTCGGCTGCGGTGTTTAATGCTTTGTGCACGCGGAACGGCGGTGAGGTCGTAACGGTCGAGTAGCAGTTTCTATCTGACATCTGCCCCGTCGGCGGCATATGGCCGCCGACGGGGCGTAGGTTTTCTCTCAACGACGGGTCTGCCGCAGGTGTCGATGACTCAGCGTTGCTCCATCGTGGTGGTCTTGGGTGCGCTGGCGGCCGTGAGCGGCCACTTGGTGGAGGGGCCCGCGCGCGTAGCTGGCGCCGAGCCGAAGGATCATGTCGATCAGCCACAGGCCGAACGTCCGCCGATGCCCCATGTGCTCCTCTCGCCGCTGCCTGAGCCGTCGTCGAGCCTCGGTGCGGTGGTGAGCGACGGGTTTCTCTATGTCTACGGCGGCCATGTCGCTCCGGTGCACACCTACTCGACCGAGGCCGCAAGCGGTCGGTTTCATCGCCTGGCTCTTCAGAGCGAGGCGGCGACGCCGGCCACCTGGGAGAAACTTGCCGGTGGCCCACGACTGCAGGGGATGAATCTTGCCGCCCACCGCGGCCTGATCTATCGCGTCGGTGGCATGGATCCCCGCAACCCGCCGGGTGAAGAGGCCGACAACTATTCGGTCGCCACCGTCGCGCGGTTCGACCCGACCACCGGATCGTGGAACGATCTGCCGCCGTTGCCCCAGCCTCGATCATCCCATGACGTCGTGTCCCTCGGCGACGCACTGTATGTGGTGGGGGGCTGGAACATGCTCGGTGCCGATGACGGCGAGGAATGGTGCGAGACAATGGAGGTGCTCGACCTCGCCGCGGCGAACCCGCAATGGCGGTCGATCCCCCAGCCCTTCACCCGCCGCGCCCTCATCGCCGCTCCCTTCCAGAATCGCCTCTGGGTGATCGGCGGGTTCACCGATCACGAGGAGGTGAGCCAGCGGGTCGACATCTTCGATCCCGCCGAGGGCACGTGGAGCCGGGGGCCAGATCTGCCGGCTGCCGGCGTCAATGGCTTTGCACCGGCGGCCTGCGTGTTCGACGGGCGACTGCTCGTCAGCGTGGCCGACGGCAGCCTGCTTGAACTCGACAATCAGGACCAGGGCTGGAACACCATCGCCCGCACCAGCCCGCGGATCGTGCATCGTCTGGTGCCCGCCCCGGATGGCGTGATTCTCGTGGGTGGAGCCTCGGGCAAGGACAACCTCGACCGGGTCGAGCTGGTGAAACTACGATGACGGTGGTCCCGTCGACGTGCGGGGCAGGAGGGTTGCCTTCGATGATCACCTGCCTGGTGCTCTTGTTTGCGGCTGCCGTCGGTGAAGCCGCGCCGGCGTGGCCGGGATTTCTCGGCGCCGGTGCGACGCCGCTTCCCGCCGATTCCGTGCCCCTCACCTGGAGCCCCGTGGAAAACGTCGCCTGGAAGGCCGCGCTGCCCGGCCACGGCCAGTCGAGCCCGGTGATCCACGGCGACGAGGTGTTTGTGACGGCTGTCGAAGGCCCGCTCAAGGACACCTACCATGTGCTCTGCCTGTCGCTGGCCGACGGCACCGAGCGGTGGCGACACAGCCTGCCCTCGACCGCCCCCGTGAAAAACAGCCTCTACGTGAGCCGCGCGGCGCCGACGCCCGCCGTCGATGCCGATCATGTCTACGCCTTCTTTGAGAGCGGTGACCTCGTGGCGGTGAATCACGACGGCAGCGAGGCCTGGAAGCGGTCACTCTCACAGGACTATGGGCCCTTCAAGAACGAGTTTGGCTTGGCCGCATCGGTCGCCCAGTCGGCGGATCGACTGTTTTTGCTGATCGACCACGAGGGACCGTCGTATGTGGTGGCGGTCGCGAAGGCCGACGGCCGCACGCTCTGGAAAACGGATCGCGCAAGCCGCGTGAGCTGGAGTTCACCGGCTGTCGTCAAGATCGACGGCGTCGAGCATCTGGTCTGCAGTTCGGCCGGCAGTGTCGATGGATATGACACGGCCACCGGTGAATTGCTCTGGTCGCTTGGCGATCTCGGCGGCAATACGGCGGCGACACCGATCCCATTCGCGGGCGGACAATTTTTGGTGGGGGCATCACCGGGCCGCGAGGGGCAAAATGCCCTCGGGGCGCGGCAGTCGAATCTGGCCATGACGGCCAAACCCGTTGCCGGCCGCTGGGAGCACGACATTCTCTGGCGGGCCGAGAAGGCGATGCCATCGTTTGGGTCGCCGATGGTGCATGGCAGCGAAGCCTACTGGGTGAACCGGGCGGGGGTCGTGAGCTGCCTCGATGCCGCCACGGGGAAGGCCCACTACGAGCAGCGGTCGCCGGAATCGGTGTGGGCCACGCCGCTGGGCGTGGGGAACCGCGTTTATCTCTTCGGCAAAAACGGCACCACGACCGTCATCGCTACCGGCCCCGAATGGCGGGTGTTGGCGACGAACCGGCTCTGGGATCCCGACGAGGTGCAGATCGATCCCGACATCGGTGCCGACGAAGACACCGAGGAGAAGCGGCGCGGGGCGGCGATGTTTGCCGGGCGGGTGCAGTACGGAGTGGCCGCCGTGCCTGGCAGCCTGCTCATCCGCACCGGTGACGTGCTCTACTGCGTCCGGGCGGATGACTGAGTCAGCCGCGGCCCGACGGCTCACGGGCCGAGGGCACCGGCTGGCACGACCGCGATCCCATCAGCTCGTCGGTAGGCCTCCCCGCCGGTCGTAACCACAACCGCATCAAGCAGATCATCGCCGATTTTCTCTGCGAGCCAGCGGAGATGGCGGACATCCTCATCACCCACCGACTGCGCCAACTTCACTTCGATCGCCATGATGCGGTGATCGTCGCGCACCACGATCAGATCGACTTCCCGTCGGCCCTCGGCGGTGCGAAGATGACGCACGCGGGCCCCGGCGGTTTCGGCCGCGACCCGCACACCAAGCGTGACGAGTGATTCAAACAGCTTGCCCAACAGGGTTCCATCGCGTGGGATCGCGGGCTGGCCGGCTTGGCCTTGGAGCAGCCCATCTGCATCGACGCCCAGCAGCCGGGCGGCGAGCGCGGGATCAGCCAGGTGATGCCGGGGCGCTGCCGTGAGCGTCCGCAGGTGATTGCGAGTCGGAAGCCATGCTTCGACTGGATCGAGAATCCAGATGCGTTCGAGAACGTCTCGGTAGGTCATCACCGTCGTCTTGGCAGGCTTGTTGGCCGAGCCTCCGGTGGCTGCGTCACGGATCGTCTCGAAGGTGGCGGTCGTGCCGGTGGCCGCGGCATAGGCTGTAAGCCACCGCCGCAAGGAATCGGGCCGCCGGATACTCTGGCCCGCCTCGGGAACGTCTCGATCGACGACCCGATCGAGGTATCCATCCAGGGCGACTTTTCGAACCACATCTTGGAGATGCCTGAGGGCTGGGAATCCTCCCGTGACGACTTCACGGGCATAATCCTCGAGCCGCAAGGGGCACGTTCCGCCGATGGCAGGGCGCGAGCCGCCCAACAGATCCGCCAACGACACGGTCGGCTGAACAACGCCTCGCTCTGCCAGTGACAAGGGCCGCATCCGAAGTCGCACGATTCTTCCGGCGCCCGAGTGCAGAGACCGGCTGGCGGGCGATGCCGAACCAGTGAGCAGAAATCGCCCCGGGGTTGGATCGTCGTCAACGGCCCGACGGACGACGTCCCAGACCGGGGGAAAGCATTGCCACTCGTCGATCACGATTGGTGGCTGAGCCGCCGTCAGTCGCGAGGGATCGCCCCGAACGAGTTCGAGTGTCGCCGGGTCGGAGAGGTCGAAAAAAGCGGCCGCCCGTCGCTTCGCCGTTCTGGTTTTGCCAACTCCCTTCGGGCCCTCCACGGCGATCGCGGCCAAGCCGTCCAGGAACTGATCCAGAAGACCGTCCACGGTGCGATGGAGGTAAGGAGGAGCAGCCATTTCCAAATGCTACCATAAAACGATCGCCTGGGCTACTTTTACAACTTGCCATACGCTACCTTTTTTCCTTTGCGCTTGGAATCGCATTTCACGCGAAGCGTTATGACTGAGTCAGTCGCAGGCCGACGTCGTCGTTACCGGCTGCAGGCTCCGTGCCTGGTGGGAGTGGGCCGCCGTCATCCTCGCCGTCGGGTCCGAGCGAGTAGATGAGGAGGGCGTCGTCGGTCTGCTTGAACCGTAGCGGCGCATCGGCCACGAACGGATCGGCCGGGGTGAGCGCGAGGGAGGACGGCACGAGATCGGTGAGCGATTTCGGCAGGCTCCCCTTCTCGATTCGATACCGGGTTGCCGCCACGGCGACGGCCGCCGCTCGGTGGAGCGCCTGCGACTCCAAAGTCTGGCGAAGGCAGCTGGAAAGGGCCGGCGCAAGGAGGCTTGTCACGAGCCCGCGACGTCGGTCGCTGAGACGGTCTTCGATCGCCTTGGCTTCGCGGGTTTGTTCGGAATATGGCTTCGTCACGGCAAGGAGCTGCTGGTAGGCCTGCAGTGTCGACCGGTAGGCATGCACATCTTCCGGCAGCATGAAGACCCGGAACATCATGGCCGTCAGCGGTCTGAACGGGGCGTTCAGGCTCCCAGGGAGGCCAGATGACGAGCCAGATGATCCCACGGTGGCCAGAAGGTCGAAGGAATCTGCCGATGACGCACGGTCGCAAAACGAGGCGAAGAGCATCGAGCCAAACGCCTCTTCACCGAAGAAGTGCCGTTTGAATGAGGGCACGATGTACACGAGGTCACGGATCGCGGGGTCATCCAACCGACCGCGATCGGATGGTGTGAGCCTCGGCAGGATCTGGGTGAGTGTGTCGAGGGCCATGGTGTCGATGGCGAGCCCGACCAAGCCGCTTACAAGAATCGGCTCGGCGGCCGCATGCTGACCCATCTGGTGGAGCACGGCGACATCGTCGAGGGCTCCCGCCACATCACCCATGGCTCCCCTGTGGCGGGCGGATAGCTGCACAAGCCGAGCGGTCTGGCGGATCGACTGCATCTCCGGGAGCACCATGTCGAGCGACGGCCGCGTCCAGTCTCGGGTGAATCGACAGACATCACGGCTGGCCGCATCGCGCACGAGACTGAGCGTCTCTCGGTGGCGGGCGAGGAGATCGGCGACGCCGGCATCCTCCACATCGATCGAAGCCGCATTGTTCAGCGGCGATTCTTGGGCCTTCGCAATCGGATCCGCCTCGAGTGCGGCAAACGCCGGTTCGTAGAGTGAGGCGGCATTGGCGGCATCCGTGACAACGGGCGGCAGATTGGCCTGGATGAGGTTTACGGCTTCCGCCTTCATGCCGACCGCGCGGGCGGTGATCCCGCTATCGAGGGTCAAGAGCGTGCCGCCGGCCACCATCTTGGCGAACAGGAACGCGGCCACGAGCCCCACGAGCGGCCACCGGGCCGCGGTGGGCGTCGCCGGTTCATCGGCTGTCGGTCGCAAGCCGGCCTGCACCACCCACATGCCACCGATCACGGCCGACAAGAACGTCGTGAGGACGGGGCCGAACCAGTTGACCTGAAGCCTGGCGGTAAAGGCCAGCAGGAAGCTCACCGCGAGCCACGGCAGCAGGGCGAGGGCTGGAGCGACGACAGCCAACGCGATCAGGAGCCGATGCAGCCACGGGCGCTGGGTACGGGCCGCGGCTGCGGTGAGGGTGGCGGACCAGAGCAGGGCGGCAGCCACGACGGCCGCGAAAAAGGTGAGATGAGTCATCGGGAACTCCGCAGGTCGGTTCACGGCTGGGAAACGGGCTCAAGAGAGATTCCGGCCGCGGCCAGGCGTTCGGTCAACGAGATCGGTTGCACGGCCGCAGCATCGGCAACCGATCGGCCGAGCCCGAGGCTCCCGCCCCACGATGCCACGAGGAGGATCGCCGCCGCGGCGGTTGCCAGGAGCGACCACTCTGTTCCCGCGGTGATCTCGTCAGCTGGCGGCGCGGCGAGCACCGGATCGATCGCCGCCAATACCCGCTGCCGCAGGCGGGGCGGTGGCTGTCGGATCGCCATCCTGTCGAGTTGGGCCTCGATCGACGGATCGTCGTCGGGGGCAGGCATGGGTGCGCGAGCCATCAGGACGTCTCCTCCGTATTCATGAGCCTGCGGAGTTTGTTGATCGCGTAGCGATAGCGGCTGGCGGCGGTGTTGAGGCTGGTGCCCATCGCGGACGCAATCTCGGCAAACGTCAGGCCGCCCTGAAACTTCAGGGCGACGACTTCCCGTTGCTCGGCGGGAAGGGATGCCACCGCTGCCTGGAGTTGGTCGTCGATCATGGAGGCTGGCGGCAGAGTGGCATCGCCGGCTGCTCCACGCTGCCAGCCGACCGCCGTGACCGCAGCGCGGGCGATCGCCGCCCGGCGTCGGCGCCGGCTCACCGCATGCCGCAGCATCGTGAACACGTAGGCTTCGAGATCGGCCACGGCGGCCAGACGCGTGCGGTGGCGGGCGAGTTCGACAAACAGGTCGTGCACGATGTCTTCGGCGTCGGCGGTCGAGGTTGTCATCATCAGGGCGGTGTTGAAGAGCCGGCCGGCAAGCCGGTCGTAAAGGACGGCGAAGGCCGCCGGATCGCCGGCGGCCAATGACTCATTCAGCGTCGCTGCCACCCGCAATGCTCCGTCGGCTTTCCCCCAAGGGGGCGCGAGAAGCCGATTTTTGTCTGTCGGCATGGCCGTATCGCCCCCGATCCCCGGATAGCCTATTCTTAGAAGAGTGTGATCACCATTCTGTCTGCCCTCCGGGAATCGACCCTGCAAATCATGGCTGACGACGCTCCCGCCGCCCCCGCTTCACCCGCCGCCAAGCCCTCCGCCGTGGAACTGGCCAAGATCGCCAGCAACTACCTTGTGGGAGACATCCCGCAGGAACTGGCCGACGACGCTCCCGGCTTCGGCAAGGCGTCGATCCAACTGCTCAAAAACCACGGTACCTACCAGCAGGATGACCGCGAGTCCCGCAAGAAGTCGGCCGATGGCAAGAAGAGTGAGCGGCAGATCTCGTTCATGATCCGCACCTGCGTGCCCGGCGGCAAGCTGACCGCCGAGCAGCTGCTGTCGGCCATGGACATGGGGGACGAACTCGGCAACGGCACGATCCGGCTCACGACCCGGCAGGCGATCCAGCACCACGGCGTGGTCAAGGGCGACTTGAAGACCTTCATGCAGGCGGTGCACGCCAACCAGCTGACGACGCTCGCCGCCTGCGGCGACGTGGAACGCAACATCATGGGGTGCCCGGCGCCGATCCACGGCAACCGCGTGCGGGACGAGATGCAGGCCAAGCTCGACGAACTTTCGAAGCATCTCGCGCCGCGGA
>CAYZFV010000119.1:0-2601 GCA_964477765.1 uncultured Candidatus Kuenenia sp. | reverse complement strand
CTGCGGCTTGGGCCGGCGCTTGGTGAGCGACTTGATCGGTACCGGCGGCTCGTCGTCGACCGACTCCTCGAGATCCTCTTCGGCCTCGTCGTCGAGGCCGGCCTCGATCCCGGCCTCATCCTCCTCGGCATCGTCGTCGATGACCGGAATCTCTCGCCGCTTGACGCGGATCATCAGCTCGGCGTCGTCTTCGTCGGCATCGCGGGCGATGGTCTCGTCGTCATCGGCAGCGTCAGCGAAGCGGTCGATGGTGTCGCCCGATCGGTGGCTCCAGCCCCGCGGCATGCGCACGAGCCCACCCAGCCTCGATCCGGCCGACCAGGCTCCAGCCACGAACGCGGTCAGCATCGCGGCCAGCCAGGCGGAGAGTCGCAGCACGGCGGCATCGGCGGCGAGAAACAACCCCGCGCCCGTGACCGCGGTCACGACGATCGCCGCCCCGGTGGTGGCGAAGTAGCGCTGGGCAAACATCTTGCCGGTCGTGCCCGCATAGCCTCCCGGTCCCCAGATGGGCCGCGCCACGGCGTCGGGCAGAAACATCGCCAGGAGTGTGCAGCTGCCGGCGATCGCCACCACCGCCCCGGCCACCCGCAGGGGCAGATCGGGCAGCGGCTTCCGACGCAGCAGCATGATGTCGAGCACCGCAAGAAACGCCACCACCAACCAGGCGCCGAGCCCAAAGGCCTCGTAGAGCATGGCAGAGGCGGTGGCCCCGATCAGGCCGCAGGCATTCTCGGCCCGCGCGTGCGGTGGAAAGACCCGAGAGCCGGGCGGATCGGCCGGATCAAACGTGGCCAGCGACGCCACCAGAAAGAGGCACGTCGCCAGCAGACCGAGGGCAAACAGATCGCGGACGCGGTCCCGAGGGAGCTTCTCCTCGGCATCGGCAGCCACCGCAGTGGCGGCTCCAAAGGCAGGCCGGCCACCAAACCGGGCGGTGGGGGAGGGAGCGAGAGGTTGTCCGAAACGGCGATCGACGGAGGCCATGGCACGCTATCCGTAGCGAGGGAAACGGGATCCTACTTCGCAACTCTACAGGCCAGATTTGAGCGCGCCGGCCGACCCGATCGTATCAGCATGGCCAGCGAGGTGGGGTCGCGACGGTTGCAACAACGGTGCCGGCTAGGATGCATCCAGCCTACGTGTATTGCCGGCTCGGGGGCGGCAAAAGTCTCCTCGCGGGGCGAGGATACGCCCAATGCTCCTCGAGCGTTCGCCGACCCCCGAGCCTCCGTTTCCTGGTTTGCATGATCGTCGCCAGTGCCAGCCTGCGTCAGCTCTCCACACGGCTTGCGGAGCGGAAGCGGTCGTGTTGAATGGTGCACTCCGTCCCCATGCACACTCTCACCATCGGCATCGTCGCTGGCCTGGCAACCGCCTTCTTCAGCGCGCTCTCCTACCTGGTCTCCCGCCACCACGGAAACAAGGCTGGCGGCGGCAGCCTCAGGCTGCTTGTTTTCGCGCATGTGCTGATGGGAATCGCGTGCCTGCCGCTCGCCTGGCTGCTCTGCCCCGCCCCCATGCCACCGGCGGCTGCATGGCTGCCGCCACTGGCTGGCTCAGCAGTGACCTACCTGCTCGGGCAGGCGGCCGTGTTTGCCGCTCTCAAGCGGATCGATGCTTCGCAGTTGGCTCCGCTTCTGGGTCTCAAGATCGCGGTCATCGCGGTGCTGGCAACATTCGTGCTCAGCCAGCCGCTTTCCGGACAACAGTGGCTGGCCGTCGCCATCAGCGGAGTCGCTGTCGCCATGCTGCAGCGGTCGGGCCATCCCGCGCATGCCGTCGCTCCCTGGACGGTCCTGGGTGCCGTGATCGCGATCTGCCTGTGCTTTGCGGTCTCGGATCTTTATATCGTCGCCCTGATCGACGCCGTGCAGGGATCGGGAGCGGTGGCCGGCATGCCGGCGACACGCAACGCGAGTCGGCTGCAGGCGGGTGGCTTCGCGATGGCGGCGACGTATGTGCTGTGCGGGCTGATCGCGCTGCCATTCGTGGGCCGCGCGGCGCGAGGCCGCACCGGTGGCTGGGGGGCGGCCTCCCAATATGCCGCCGCCTGGCTGGCATCGATGGCCGGGCTTTACATCTGCTTCGGGCTTGTCGGGCCTGTGTTTGGCAACATTCTCCAATCGACCCGCGGCGTCATGGCGGTGGGCCTCGGGGCGGCGCTCGCCTCACTGGGCTGGCATGATCTCGAGCAGCCGGTGGACCGGCAGACTCTGTTGCGCCGTGTGGTTGCCGCGGCGATGATGACGGCCGCGATTGCGTGCTACGCGGCATGAGCGGAGCCGCCGGGGCCAGGTGAAGCCTCCGCTTCGGGGCGAGGATACGCCAACTCGCGTCGACTTCACCCGGCCCCGGCTCCCGGTCAACGTTGGTCAGGCGAGGATGCCCTTCACGATCTTCCCGTGTACGTCGGTCAACCGATACCGGCGGCCTTGGAATTTGTAGGTCAGCCGTTCGTGGTCGATGCCGAGCAGATAGAGCATGGTGGCGTGGAAGTCGTGTACATGCACGCCGTCTTTCACGATGTTGTAGCCGTATTCACAGGTCTCGCCCCATGTCGTGCCCGGCTTCACGCCACCGCCGGCCATCCAGATCGTG
>CAYZFV010000118.1:0-7382 GCA_964477765.1 uncultured Candidatus Kuenenia sp. | reverse complement strand
TCACCCACCTCGTAGATCCCCTTGAGGATGCTGCCCGATCCGTCGCCCGCCGTGATTTCCAGATCGATCTCCTTCGGCACGGCGAGCGGATCGATCGTGCTCGTGCCTCGGCTCACCTCACGGCCGTCGACCGTGAGCGTCCACGTGCCGTCGGGATGATTGTCGACAAGGATCGAGCGAGTCTCGTCGGCTGACACCTCCCCGTTGCCCTCAATCGACACCACCCGCCATGTGCCCGCATACCGATCGCGGTCGGCCGCGATCGGACTGTCTTGCTCCGCCGCTCCAGATGGATCGGCCGCAGCGCCGTACCGTGGGGCACTCAGGGACAGGAGCAGCATCGTGACGAGGGCAGTTGGTTTCACCGGATAACCTCGATTACGGATAGTCGCGCTCCACATCTGAAACGAAGCCCACAGGTCTCGGTCCGGGCTGTCGTTCCGACTTAGCCCGCCTTTCCAGCATAGGCTCCGCGGGTGTCGCTGCCCTGTTTCGAACCCGTGGTGCCGTGCCGGACGGCGGCGGAGCGGCGGTTTTCCTTAGGCGAAAATTTCCTTGGGTTTGTTTTTGCGGTTCGAGTGGATCTGAGGAGGATAGTGTCCAAATAGTCGGCGGCGGGGCCAAGGTGCGTTCTTATTGGCGAGGGATGGAATTGTGGATCGATCGGCCGAATCAGACATCCACGTTCGCGAGGTACAGGCCCTCTTCATCAGGCATCAGCCGGCGGTGCGGGCGATGGCGATCGCGCTCACCGGCGATTTTGGCGTGGCCGAGGACGTGGTTCAGGAAACCTTTATCACCGTGACGGAGAAGGCGGCGACGTTCACGCTCGGCACAAACTTTTCGGCCTGGGTGGCGGCGATCGCGCGAAACAAGGTGCTCCAGAGGCGGGGGGCTTTGCCGAGGCTCTCCACCGACGTGATCGAGTCGTTGGCCGCGAGCATGCCCCATGATGACGAAGACCACCGTTTGGAGGCCTTGCTCGTCTGTATGGAGAGGCTGCCACCGAAGGCGCGAGAGCTTGTCCGACTGCGGTACTACGCCGAGCATGGCCCGCAGGAGATCGCCGGGCTGCTCAGCCGATCGGTCGCCGGCGTGAATGCGGGGCTGGTGAAGGCCCGGGAAATGCTTCGCGAGTGCATTCGCCGCAAACTGGCGGCCGACGAGGAGATGGCTCATGTCTGATTATCAGCATGGCGCAAATGCCGGCCGCGCTGCAGCCCTCATCGAAGCCTGGCTCGACCGCCGGATCGATGCCCAGGAATTGGCCGAACTCGAAGGCCTGCTCTTGGAATCGGCAGCGGTGCGGGCTGAGTTTTGGGAGCGGGGCATGCTCCACGGGCTGCTCTACGAGGCCTCGAAGACGGAGTTTGGGGCACTTGAAACCTCACTGGTGCCGCCCTCCCCGCCGGCAGCCCGCGTTGTGATCCCTCGGTGGTTTTCGCTGGCCACGAGTCTGGCCCTGCTGCTTGCCGGCTGCCTACTTGGTGGGTTGGCGGTATCCCAGGCGGGGCTGCCCACCGCACGGCGGGTAGGCCTGGTGCTCCACCGCGAGAGCTTCGAGGCCGATGCCCCGGCCGTTGCGTTTCTGCCTAAGACGTTGGACGCATGGGGGGGCGATGCGACGGCAGTGGTCGGCCCGCACCTGGGTGTCGTGCCTCATGAGGGCGACAAGATGCTGCGATTTGTTGGTCCTTCGCCACTGGGCAGCGATCATCCTCTGACCAAGGCCTCGGAGATCTGGCGGTTCATCGATCTCGAATCGGCCCGCAGCCTTGTGGCTGCCGAAGCGATTCGTGTCGAACTCACCGCCTTCTTCAACGATGCCCATGGGGCGGATGCCGCGGCGCGTTGTGGCATCACGCTCGTGGCCACCGACGCCGACCCGCGGAGATTGAGCGGCGCGGAATGGCTCGAGCAGTTGACGCTTGCCGAGCTGCGGCCTGAGGCGATGGCGATCGCCGAGGTGCGGGAAGCCTTCGACAGTCAGCGGAGCACGTGGCAGCCGGTGTCGGCCGCGATCAGCGTGCCACGTCAGGCCCGATATCTGATCGTTCACTGTTGGGCCGAGATCCGGCGGCCGGAAGAGCCTGCAATCGAAGACTTCTCTCATGGCCGTTTCGTGGACGACATCTCGATCGAAGTGCTGCCCAATGAACCGGAGTGGCGGTAGGTGTCACGCTTTTTTGCCCGATTGTCTCAAGCAAACTTCTCGTTTTGGTTCGTTTCACTCATCTGATCTTGGGGAGGCCAATCCATGGTTGGGCAACAATTTCGTCGTTCGACGGGCTTTACGCTCGTCGAGCTTTTGGTGGTGATTGCGATCATCGGCGTGCTCATCGGCTTGCTGCTGCCGGCGGTGCAGGCCGCGCGTGAGGCGGGCCGGCGGGCTGCCTGCAGCAACAAGCTCAAGCAGCTCGGGCTGGCTGTGCATAACTATGCCGATGCCAATAAAAAGCTGCCGCCCGGGTATCGGTTTGTCATTCCACCCGGAACGGCATCGCCGGTTTTTAATACGCTGCGGTCATCTGGGTTGGGCGCATGGGCGTGGTCGGCGTTTCTGCTTCCCTACCTTGAAGAAAATGCCATCTACGACCAGCATGCTGCCAGCTTCGCGAATCCTGCTGGTATGGCGCCAACAAGTGGAACGGTCTCCAACGGGTTGGGGACACGCCCGACCGTATTTTCCTGCCCAAGTGACGGGGACTTGCCAGTCAGCGGCAGAAACGGCTATGGCACTTCAAATTATGTCGCCAACTATGGTGCTCACTATGGCAATTCAGCGCTCACAACGCTTGGGCATCATGGCGGCCAACAGGTTGGTTATCTGATCACGGAGGGTTGGCGAGGGGGACACTTAGGCGTGTTTCATGGCAACTCTGCCTATCGCTGGAAAGACATCACCGACGGCACCAGCAGCACCATCATGCTGGGCGAGGTCTCACAACGTGACCGGGATTGGAGGTACATCAATTACGCGAGTGAAAAACAGGGGGGCGGACGTTGGCCGTGTATCCACAACCAAATAAAGGATGACGGCCTCCTGATGCGGGATGTCCACCCTGACCATCCGATTAACACCCGGTTTCCTGATGCCATGGATTGGAACTACCAGCACGATGGTTTCGGCAGCCTCCACCCCGGTGGAGCGATGTTCGTGTTCTGCGATGGCTCGACCCACTTTCTGGACGCGAACATCGATTCCTCCAGTTCGCTCGGCACCTACCAACGGTTGGGCTTCCGGGCAGACGGCCTGCCGGTGGGAGACTACTGATGCAGCTCACGAAGGAGACGGTTATGCGAGCGACGTGCTTTATCCTCATGCTCGCAGTGGCGGCGTGCCTGGCGGTCGGCTGCGGCAAAAAGTTAGGGCCGGATCGGTTTGCTGTCCGTGGAGCCGTGAAGTTTGCGGGTCAGCCCGTGCCCCGGGGCAGCGTCGCGCTTGAGCCTGACCCGGCCAAGGGCAACCGTGGGCCGGTGAGTGTGATCCCGATCATCGACGGCAGCTACGACTCCCGGGCCTTATCGCGGCCCGGGCCGCTCGCCGGGCCGTTGGTCGCCCGGGTGACGGGTTACCCTGCCCCCGATCCGGCAGCCGGACAAGACGCCGACCCGCCCGCGCCGCTGTTTCCGGAGTACCGCACGACGGTCGTCCTCGACCCGGCAGCCGGACCGGCCGTCTTCGACTTCGACGTGCCGACGCCGAAGAGGGGTCGCTAAGCCAGAGCCCGTTCGGCCGCGGGCGGGAACAGGGGACGCAACTCGTTTCCAAACCTGATCCTTGGGTTTGTTTCGGGGTTGATGGGCGATAAGGACGTGCGGGTTCATGACGGACTCGTGCCGACCCGGCCCCCTGGTAATCGTCGCCATGCACATTCGATCGTTGTTTCTCGCGACGCTTGTGACGCTCTGCTGGAATCCGCTGCGGGCTGAACCACCGGCGGATGGCGATGCGATCTCGCTCTTCGACGGCCGCAGCTTCGCCGGCTGGGTGATGACCGACGGCAGCCCGGTCAACGACGGCTGGGAGGTGGTCGATGGCATGATCCACCTCAAGACGGTTGCCGGCCCACGACCGGGCTCGATTCGCACCACCGCTGCGTTTGAGAATTTCGAACTGGAGTTTGAATGGCGGGTGGCGGCCGGTGGCAACAGCGGCGTGAAGTATCGTGCGCGGGAAGCCGACTCTCCGTTTGGGCGGCACTTCTTTGGCTGCGAATACCAGCTGCTCGACGACGCCGGCCACAAAAACGGCCGGACCCCCGAAAAAACGGCCGGCTCACTCTACGACCTCTACCCGGCCGATCCGGCGGCGAAGCAACTGCGACCCGAGGGCGAATTCAATCAGGGCAAGATCGTCTGTGATGACGGCCGCATCGAACATTGGCTCAATGGCAGGAAGGTGGTCGAAGCCGTCATCGGCAGCGACGACTGGAAGGCACGCCGCCGGCAAAGCAAGCTTGCTGACGTCGCCGGCCTTGCCGAAGGCCCCGGCGTGATTCTCCTACAGGAGCATCTTTCGGAAGCCTGGTTTCGCAACCTTCGGTTGACGAGGCTCGGTCAGGACGCTGTCGCCAGTCGTCCGGCTGACAAGTTCGCCGACCTGGTCGCCGCGGCACATGCCGAGTCGCTTGCCCGCCGTGAGCGGCGGCTGCGGCAGACCATTGCCAAGGAAAGCGTCTGGCCCGGGGGGACGTGGGGGGACAACCTCTGGACCCTCGCCGCACTCACGCTCAACGAAAAAACCAATCAGGCCAATGCGCGGCTGCTCGAGGCCGCCAGCCGCTATATCGATGGCTACAAATCCGATGGCGATCTCGCCACGCCGAGGCCGGAGCAGCAGGCCGGAGCCCCCTGGACCTTCTTTTCGATCACCGACTATGTGCGGACGCTCTGCCTGTTTCATGCAGACAGCGTGCATTTTCCCGGCCGGCTGACCGCCGCGACCGAGGCTGCCATGAAGGAGGCCCTCTGGCTCTGGACGAGCCAGACCAGCCGCGTGGCTGACTATGGCATGGATGACCTGTTGCTGCTCCTTGGCACGGAGAACCACGACCTCAACACCCGCCCGGTTCACTATCTGGTGACCTCGCTGCTGGAGCACGACCCCGCCTACCGTGACCGTCCGCTTGCCGATGGCCTCAGCACGGCCGTGCATGCCGCTGCCCACCAGGCATTCTTTCGGGAGTGGCCGCGGCGAAGGGCCGCCTCTGGAATTTGGATCGAGGCTGGGTCCACCACCTACCAGAAATACAGCTGGCCGGCCCTCTTCAATCTCCACGAACTTGCGCCCGACCCGATGATCCGCGACCGCTTCGGGCTGCTGCTCGATCTCGCCCTGATCGAAGAGGCCCAGCTATCGGTGGCCGGCCGGCGTGGCGGCGGCCGCAGCCGAGCGGCCTATATGGTGGGTGGGTTTGAGCCGATGAAAAGCCTGCTCTATGGCGAGGGGGGCGGCTCGAGCCATTCGCGAGTGATCGAGGCCAGCCGGTACCTGCCGCCGGCCGAGGCGATCCTGCTGCGGAAGCGGGCGGTTGCGATCACCGAGCCGTTTACGATTCGCAACCGCGTGCTCGGAAAAATTGACGACGGCAGTGGCGACGGCCATCGCATCGCCGCCGATTCGGCGCTCGTCAACTATGCCTATCGCACGCCGCACTCCCTGCTGGGCAGCACCCTGCAAAACCCGTCCCTGAACTATTCCGGGATCTCCCGCCAGAAACGGACCTGTGGGATGCTCTTCGACAAGCCCGGTGCGAGGGAGCCCAGCCAGATCCATCCTGTGGCCGAGCACACCGGCGGCGGCCGTTCGCAGCACTCGTTCTGGAGCGTGCAGCATGAGAATGTGTTGCTGCTGCAGCGAATTGCCCAGATCGGCAAGGGGCACCCCGGCTCCTACAACACCGGTAGGCTCGGTATTCGGTTTGCGGGGGATGATCTGACGCTGACAGAAGCCGATGGCTGGATCATTGCCTCCAATGGCAACGCGTTTGCCGCGGTGCGGTTTTTGGATGGGGGCCATACGTGGGAGGACGACGGCAGGCTGGCCAACCCGGCCCACTATACCGGCCCGAATGACACCGGCCGTATCCTGCTGCATGCCGGTGACGTGACGACGCACGGATCGTTCGCCGCGTTTCGCGATGCGATTCGATCGTGTCAGCTCGAGGTGACGCCCGAGGCCGTTTCGTATTCCTTCGGCGGCAATCGAATTGCAATGAGCCGCTATGACGCCCACTCACCGGGCAGTTTTGCGTTGCCCCTGGTCAATGGCCGGGCGATCGACCTTCATCCCAAGGCGGCATACGAGAGCCCCTTTCTCAAGGGTGACTTTGGTGGTGACCGATTCAGCACGACCGTCGGCCCGCTTCACCGAACGCTCGACTTTCAGTCGTCGCCTGACGGCCCTCGGCAGCCGTGACGGGGCTGATGGCACGATGCAGAAATTTGGAGGGGGTTGACGGAAACGTGAACCGAAGTACACTTCTTATCTCGGTTCCGTTTCTGATCGGAGTTTCAGTTCATGACGACCGATGCCTTTCGCAAGATGCTCAGGCGGCAGCCCTTTCAGCCGTTTCGGCTTGTGATGTCGAGCGGCAAGTCCTACGACGTCCGCCATCCGGAAATGGCGTGGCTCTTGAAAAATGACGTGCTCGTCGGCATCGCCGACGAAGACGACGGGCTACCGGCCGAGTTTGACATCTGCCCGCTCTTCCATGTGGCCACCGTCGAGCCGATCCTCTCCGACTCGTCGGCCGAATGAGGCCGTTTTGCCGGGCGACCGCGGGCCGTTCTACGTCATGAACATGCGGACGGTGGCGCGAATGTGAATGCCGGCCGCGATCTCCGTGAGCGGGGCGAACGTGGCCATGTCGGTGAGATCCGCGGAGGCCGCCGCCGCATAGTCGTCGTCGGCCGTCTCGGTCACCTTGAGCAGAATCGCCTGCGCATCGAGATAGGTGACCCGCATCAGCCGCAGGGCGGCGCCGGTGATCATCGAGGCCACTCCATACTGATGGGCCGCAAACGCATCGCGCTCCCCGAGCCCGAAGCCGGCGAAGGCGACGGCCTGCGCCACGGGGTAGGTGCCCGGCGTCGCGGCTTCGCGGATCGCGGCGAGAAAGGTCGCCATCGTGGCCGCCGGCCGCACGTGCTCGGCGAGTTCGGCCAGTTTGCGGCCCATCCGCGTTGTCATCGTGCGGATCTCCTCGTTGAGCTTACGGTTGAGCACCGCATGGTCGATGGCGATGATCCGCGAGAGGTCGGCCGCGACCGCCGCCCGATGGGCCTGCACCAAGGCGATCCCGTCGGCCGTGGCCGCCTGATGCACGGCTGTCCGCACAAACTGCTCGAGCGTGGCGGCATCATGCACGCTTCCTTGC
>CAYZFV010000117.1:0-4294 GCA_964477765.1 uncultured Candidatus Kuenenia sp. | reverse complement strand
GAGCCGCGTCACCAGAAAAGGAGTGACCCCACATGACCCGCTTCCATAGATCCGCTTTCGGCCTCACAACAGCCATCCTCCTCGCGCCCGCAACCGCGCGGTGCCAAGAACCCGACTATCGCGTCGAACCCGTCCCCTCCGACCCGCTGGCCGGCTCACCGATCACCGACCCGGCCGCCACGGGCCAAAACGTCGAGACTATTTTTGCGTCGTTGCTCCCTCCCCGCACCGACTCCCCACTCGACTGGGAGGCCGGCCCGGAGCCGCTGCACTGGTGCAACGAGCCGCGGGCGCTGGCACCCTGCGTGCCGCCTCCGCCGTGCCATCCGGCTGAGCCGCCAGCAGCGGATGACCTCGTGGGGGAGGTAGGCGTGCCCAGTTGCGGGCCGATCTACCGCGGGCCCTGCCAGCCGCGGGCCGGTTCAAGGCCGAGTGGACCACTGGCGTGGCTCCATGCGATTCCGGATCGGCTGTTCGACCTGTTTTATACTCCGAAGTGAAGTCTGCCGGTTGCTCACCGATGTTTCCGGAAAACCTCCCCAGATGAAGCTCTCGTCCATGACCGACTGCGATCGAGCGGCCGTGCGGCCCCTGATCGGCGGAGCCCTCCTCGCTTGTGTCGGTGGATGCGGCTTTTTCTCTCGGGAGCCAGCCGAGCATCCGCGGCCCCCCGCTGCGGTGGCGACTGCAACGGCGCCTGCGGCTGCCTCCGGCGCGGCGGCCGACACGGCACGGCCGACGATGATCGAGCTGCCACGAGAGTCGTGGGGTGGCGCCGGCATCGATATTCAGCCGGCCGAGGTCGCCATGCTCGCGCAGAAGGAGACGCTCACGGGCAAGATCACGCTCAATGAAGATCGTGTGGCCCATATCTTTCCGCTGGTCAGCGGCCGGGTCGATACCGTGATGGTCGGCCTTGGCGACCGCGTGAAGAAGGGCCAGGAGATGGCCATCATCGAAAGCCGTGAGGTTGGCCAGGCGATGCTGCAGCTGGTGCAGGATCGGCTCCAACTGAGTTTCGCCAAGCAACGCAACGCGTGGCTCCAGCAGGTTGCCGCCAACACCCAGTCGCTCATCGGGCTCATTCGGGCCAATACGGCGATCGATCAGGTCAATGCCGAGATGCACAACCGGCCGCTCGGCGACTACCGGCAGAAGCTGATGTCGGCCTACATCGCAAAGGACACGGCCAAGAAAAATCTCGATCGCCTAGCGCCCCTCCAGGGCCAGGGAATCGTGGCGGCCCGGCAGATCTTCGAGGCCGAGGCGGCGTGGACCACCACCCGGGCCACGCTGCTTTCGCTGTTGGAACAGAGCGAGCAAGACGTGCGGCAGGAAGCGATCCGCTCGGAGCAGCATCTCGAGGAGATCGAGACCCGGCTCAAAGTCGATGAGACCACGCTCCAGATTCTCGGCTTCGAGAACGACGCCATCACCGACATCGACCCTTCTCAGGGGTCTGACCTCGCTCATTGCCCCGTGCCGGCCCCCTTCGACGGCACGGTCATCTCCAAAGACGTGGCCCTGCTGGAGCATGTCGGCCCCACCAATCAGATTCTCAGCGTCGCCGACCTCAGCACGGTCTGGCTCGTGGCCGACGTGTACGAAAAGCACATGCCGTTTTTGACCCAGGTCGAAGACGCCGAGGTCACGTTTCACAACGCCGCCTGGCCCGACAAAATCTTCACCGCCAAGGTCTTTTACACCGGCGACATCGTCAATCCAGATACCCGCACGATCTCGATGCGGGCGACGGCCGACAACGCGGCGGGCCTGCTCAAGCCGGGCATGTTTGTCACGGTCGACCTGCCGGGGGCGATGAAGACAAGCGTGCTCCAGGTGCCGCGGTCTGCCGTGTTCGAGCATGGCGGCGTGCCCTTCGTGTTCGTGCATGCTGGCGGCGACGCCTTCGAACGTCGTGACATCACACGGGGCCGCTCGACCACGACCACGGTCGAAGTTCTCTCCGGCATCTCGGCAGGCGAACCCGTGGTGGTCTCCGGCGGCTTCGCCCTCAAATCTCGGATGCTGGCCGACCTGCTCGGCGAGTGACACCCCAGGCGAGCGTATGGTTTCCAAGATCATCGACTGGTCTCTCGACAACCCGTTTGTCGTGATGTTGCTGGCGGTGGTGCTGCTCGGCGTGGGAGCCATGTCGATGGCCAGCCTGCCGCTCGACGCGGTGCCCGACCTCACCAACACGCAGGTGCAGGTGCTCACGCTCTCCCCGTCGCTCGGCCCGGTGGAGGTGGAGCAGTTCATCACGTTTCCGGTGGAAAACGCGATGAGCGGCCTGCCCCGGGTCGATGAGATCCGCTCGATCAGCCGCTACGGGCTCTCGGCCGTGACCGTCGCCTTCGAAGACGGCACCGACATCTACTGGGCCCGCAATCTCGTCAACGAACGGCTGCAGCAGGCGCGACAAAGCATCCCGGCCGGCATGGGGGATCCGCAAATGGGCCCGATCGCCACGGGCATGAGCGAGATCTACCAGTTCGAGGTGCGGGCCGAGCCGGGACACGACTATTCCCTCATGGATCTGCGAACGATCCTCGACTGGCAGATCGCCTACCAGCTGCGGAGCGTGCCGGGGGTGATCGAGGTCAACACGTTCGGCGGGGAGCTCAAGACCTACGAGGTGCAGGTCGACCCCAATCGGCTGCTCAACTACGACATCTCGCTCGACCAGGTCTTCGCGGCACTCGAAGACAACAACGGCAACGCCGGCGGCGGTGCGATCCGCCACGGTGCCGAGCAGCGGCTGATCCGGGCCGAGGGCCTCATCGGCTCGCTCGACGACGTCCGCACCATCGTGCTGGCCAGCCGGGCCGACGGCACGCCGATCCGCGTCGCCGACATCGGCGAGGTGCGGTTCGCGCCGATGCTGCGGCAGGGAGCGGTCACCCGCGACGGCGACCGGGAGGCCGTCACCGGCATGGTGATGATGATCATGGGGGGCAACTCCCGCCAGGTCGTGGCCGACGTCAAGGAAAAAATCGCCGCGATCCAGAAGACGCTCCCCGACGGCGTCGTGATCGACACCTTCTACGACCGCACGGAGCTGGTCGCCAAGACGATCCACACGATCGTGGAAAACATCTCTGTGGGCGTGATCCTGGTGATCATCATGCTCCTGTTGCTGCTCGGCGACGTGCGGGCCGGCCTGATCGTGGCCGCCGCGATTCCCCTCTCCGCCATGGCGGCCCTCGCCGCCATGCGATATGCCGGGGTGTCCGCCAACCTGATGAGCCTCGGCGCCGTCGACTTCGGCGTGATCGTCGACGGCGCCGTGGTGATGATCGACAGCGCCGTGCGGGCCGCCGGCCGCTGGCAGCGGGATCATGGCGGGAAGCGGGTGCCGAAGGAGGTGTTTCGGCAGTCCGCCCACGAGGTGGGCACGCCGATCCTGTTCGCGGGCCTGATCGTGATCATCGTCTTCATCCCGATCCTCAGCCTCGAGGGGGTGGAGGGCAAGATGTTCAAGCCGATGGCATTCACGTTCATGTCGGCCCTCACCGCCGCGCTCATTCTCTCGATCACGGTCATGCCGGTGATGGCGGCGCTGTTTCTGGCCCGGCGGGTGAGCACCCGCGAGCCGCTGCTGGTGCGGCTCATCAAGCGGCCCTACGAGCCGCTTCTCCGGTGGGCCATGGCCCACCCGGTCGTGATGCTGGGCGGATCGGTCGCAGCCTTTGTCGTAAGCCTCGTCGCCGCGTCCACGCTCGGCCTCGAATTCGTGCCCAAGCTCGACGAGGGTGACATCGCCATCCAGGCCACCCGGCTCCCGAGCGTGTCACTCGAATCATCGCCCGAGATGACCAAAGCGATGGAACGCACGCTCCTCACGTTTCCCGAAGTGCAAAGCGTGGTCTCCAAGACCGGCCGGCCGGAGATCGCCAACGATCCGATGGGGGTGCATCAGACCGACCTGCTCGTGCGGCTCAAATCGGATCACGGCACCTTGGCGGCCCACGACAAGGCCGCGCTCATCGAGGAGATGCATGCGGCACTCGAGCGTGACGTGCCAAGCAACTCCTACAGCTTCACGCAGCCGATCGAACTCCGCGTGCAGGAGCTCGTGGCGGGCGTCCGCTCCGACGTGGGCCTGAGCCTCTATGGCGACGATCTCGACGTGCTCCAGGCGGAAGGCGAAAAGATCGTGCGGGCCCTGAGCCAGGTCCGCGGTGCCGCCGACGTGCAGGCCCAGCAGGTCGCCGGGCTGCCCTCCATCCGCGTGATCATCCGCCGCGAGAGCATCGCCCGCTACGGCATCAATGCGGCGGCCGTGCTCGAC
>CAYZFV010000116.1:0-4803 GCA_964477765.1 uncultured Candidatus Kuenenia sp. | reverse complement strand
GCCTGCGGCCACCGTGATGGCCACCACCATCACCACCACCGCCTCGAGTGACCTCGACGGCGTGCGATGCACCCCAGACTGAACACTTTGGCGGCCACGTGAGCGAGAGGGGGAACTGTTCACGGGATTTCGCATGCCGGGGATTGTAGCTGGCACCATCCGAGCCGCGTGGACCAGGAAAGGTGGCGGTGGGAGAACAGTCGAAATTCATTTCACAGGGCGGTTGCGTCCCAAGATCGCCCGCTCCTGCCAGCGAAGGATGAGGATCGTGACGGCCGTGGCAACCACGATCTGGGCGACAAGGGCGGCAAACGGAATCCAGAGAGCAGGGTCGTAGTCACCAAGATTCTGCCAATTCTCCGGCACGCCGTTGCCCTCGCTCCGACTGCCGCGGTGGGCCCAGTAGAGGGGCGAAAACAGCACCGCGAGCACCTTGAGCACACCACCGGTGATCGGCAGGATCGTGGCCCCCAGGAGGATCTGGGGCATGATCAACAGCGGCACGGCCAGCACGCCCTTGTCGGTCGAGCGGACACAGGCCGAGACAACGAGGCCGATCGCGGCGCAGGCGACCGCCGCCAGCCAGTTGAAGCCGCCTGAGAGCAGCGGGCCACGGCGGTAGAGATCCACGGGCCTGTCACCGCCGAGGGCCTCACAAATCATGAACCCCACCTCGACCGTGGCCGTGAAGATCGCCACCTGCACGGCCAGCACAGCCGCCAGCGCCGTCACCTTCGCCAGCACATAGGCCGCAAACCGCAAGCCGTGCCGTCGTTCGAGGTCGAGCATCGGCCGCTCCTTGACGATCTCGCGGAAGCCGGTCACAAACCCCAGAATCACCATGCAGATGCTCATCAGCGAGAGCCACTTGAAGGTGCCGCCGGGATCGGAAATCTCGCGATCCGGGGCGAGCGGAATCGTGTCGGCCAGGGCATCCGTGACGAGTCGCTCGGTGGAGGGCTCTCTGAGGTGGGCCAATATCTTCGGATAGCTGTCGAGGAATACGCGGATCTGCCCAGGAATGCTCGCGTCCAGCTCGCTCACCGTCTCGGGGGTGATCGCCGCCCGCACCTCTCCCCACGCATCGGCAAACACTTCCTTCTCATCGGCATCGAGGAGCCGCGTCACCATCAGCGGCTTTTCAAATTGTGTGCCCGAGAAGCCAAACAGCACCACCGCGGCGAGGACCAGCGGCAACAGGAGGGCCATGCCAAGACCGAGTGGATCACGGATGGTCGTCTCGAGTTCGCGGGTGAGGAACGTGCTGAACTGGCGGCCGAAGCCAGGAATCGAGACGTCGGCGAGGGCGGCTGCCTCCTCCGCGGATGCGTCGCCCGGCGTCGCGGGCCGAGCCTCGGCCTGCGCCTCGGCCAGCAGGCGGTCCTCGGCCTGACGCTCCCGCCACCGGTTTCCCCAGTAGCCGGCGGACTTGTCCTCGATGGCCAGATAGACGTCGGCGAGTCGATTGACTCCAAAGTGGCCGAGCGCCTCCACTCGCGAGCCAAACCAGACCACCTCGCCGTGCCCGAGAATGAGAAGCTTCTTGGCCTTGTCGACGTTGTCGAGGTGATGCGTGACCGTGATCACGGTCGTGCCGGCCCGCGCCTGCTCGGCCAGGAGCATCATGATCCGGGCCTCGGTTGCGGGATCGAGGCTGGACGTCGCCTCATCGACCACGAGCAGGCCTGGATCGGCGAGCAGTTCGGCCGCCAGGCTGGCCCGTTTGGCCTCGCCGCCTGAGAGCGTGCCGATCGTGGTCTTTCGCGCCGCCTCGAGCCCCACATTCTCGAGGGCCCGGTCGATCGCAGCCAGCCGCTGGTCGGGAGCCGTTTCGGCGGGCAGCCTCACCTGCGAGCCAAAGTGGAGCGCCCGCTCCACCGGCAGCGCCGTCGGGTTGATGTCTTTCTGTGGGACATAGCCGATCGCGCCCCGGAGTGAGTCGGCTTTGGACGAGACATCGTGGCCGCCGACAAGCAGCCGGCCCGCAGCGATCGCACGCTCGCCGAGGATCGCCCGCACGAGCGTGCTCTTGCCGGCCCCGCTGGGGCCGAGCACGCAGATGAACTCCCCGGGCTCGATCTTGAGCGTGACGTCTTTGAGCAGCGTTTTGGGGCCACTGCCGGGGCCTTGTGCAACGGTGACCGTCACCGCCTCGGCGACGACCGAGAGACCCTTCGTTCTGTCGTTATTCATGCAGCATAGAGTTCCTTAGTCGGCTTTGTGTTCGTGCTTGTGCTCGCTCTTGTGCTCGTCTTGGTGTTCGTCCTTGAAATCCGGCGAGAGCGTCACGTTGCCCTCCGCATCTGAGACATATTTGTGGCGGCGATCGACCAGCCGCTGGAGAAAGCTCGACCGCACCACTTCTGAGTAAAACTTGAAGAAGGTTCTGCCGGCCGGGTCGAGCGGGGTTTCGGAGGTGAACAGGATCATGGGCAGCACCATCTCGTCGGTGACCTGTTCGGAGTGCCAGACGGACTGTGGCGGGCTGAACGGGTTGTGCGGGTTCGCCTCCGAGTTGTTGTAGCTGCACTCCACTTCGAACCGGGTTCCCGCCGGGAACGGCTGCGGCGTTTCGAGCACATAGGGGCTCTGCCAGTTGTAGTCCCACTTCGGCACTCGCACGACGAGCTGCGGCTTTTCCTCGCCCGGCAGCCTGGCCCAGACCTCGAACCATTGTGCCAAGAGGTGCGTGTGCGGCGTGATGCTCACAAGCTCCGCGTCATGCGGCAGCGTGTAGGTGCCCTTGACCCGGAAGTCTTTCACGCCCGCCGGGACCACGCCAAAGCGGCCGGTGAGATAGATGATGTTCATCAGCTTCCGCCGCGGGTCTGCGGCAACGGCGTCGTCGGCCAGCCAGATCCCGATCCGGCTGGAATCGGTCTCGGTCTTTCCGGTGCGGGCATAGTGCACCTGCGCGGTCAGATCGGAGCCGGCCGGCACGATGTACACCGCGTCGGGGGGCGCGAGGCCCGCCCGCACGCCCGGCACGTAGCCACCGACGAAGCTGGTTCGCGGAATACCGTCATCCCGAAACGGCGGCGGCCGAAACCCTAGCCCATGTGGGTCAAACCAGCCGCCCGCCTGATCATCCGGATGGCTCATGCCATCCCGGCCACCCCAGTCCGCGATGGCCTGAACCCCAGACTCCCGCGGGAGATAGCCGGTATGCGCGTGGTGGACGATCGCTCGATTGCCCGGCAGAAACTGGAGGGCCCGAATCGCGAGGTCCTCTTTGTTGCCCAGCGGAAAGATCACGTTTCGGTAGAGATCCTCGCCGTGAGCTCCCAACTGCGTGGGGCTCTGCTGCTCGAGCACGATATCGGGCGGCCCGAGGTCTTCCTGAAAGGCTCCGTAGTCGGGCAGCGGCGCGAGCTTGGGCGTTTTCGCCGGATCGCCGGCCGGCATGTCGGTCTTCACCCACTCCCGCAGCATCGCCAGCTGCTCGGCCGTCGGAGGTTTGGTGCCCAGCAGTCCAAAATCACTTTCCACCTGAGCGGGTGGCATCCTTCGGGCCTCGATTTCCTCGATCGCCTGCTCCATCCAATCGACAGCGTCGTCGTAGGAGGTGAGGGTGAACGGTCCGGCCTGGCCGGGGCTGTGGCAGCGTTGGCACTGGGCATGGAGAAACGGCAGCACATCTTCCGCATACGTGATTTCATGATGCGGTTGCGGTCGGGTTGTTGGCACCTCCGGTCGATCGAGCGGACAGCCCACGGCCTCGGTGACTGGCAGCTGCACCTCGCGGCCGGCGAGCAGATCGAGGATCGCATTCTCGAGATCGGGCTCGGGCGGGCCGGGTGATTTCTCGCCTCGCACTTTGTAGCGGTCGTCGATGCGGCCCTGGTAGCGGATGCGGCCACTGGCGTCGACGAGCACCACCTCCGGGGTCGTCGTGGCGTCGAGGGCATCGGCCAGGTGGAAGTCGCGATCGGTGAGGAATGGGAAGTGGATCGCATACTCGTCGCGATAGCCGGTGATCTCGTCGACGTCGTCAAACTCGCAGACCACGCCCACGAAGTGGATCCCCTGCTCGTCGAACTCCTTGTCGAGTTCGGCAAGCACCGGCGCATACCGCTGAGCCAGTGGGCAGGTGGGATGAAGAAAGGTGTAGCAGACGGCCTTTCCGTCGCCGCCGAGCAGATCGGCAAACGACACGTTCTGCCCGTCGAGCGCCCGGGCGGACGGCAGCTCCGCCGAGCTGGCTGGAGCCGTTTCGCCCCCAGCGACCGCCGCCGGCTCGTCGGCCCGGGCAACGACCGCGGCACCTCCAAACAGGGCCACGACCGCGACGATGACCCACGACAGTCGAATATCCACTGCAACGACTCCCGGGAGTAACCGCCACACTCGGCTCCGGCTCGACACTGTATCCAAGGCTAGCAGATCACTGCTACGGGAGCTTCGACTCGGTATCCCGACACCAGGCGGGAGCGAGCTCGGGCAACTCGCCTCGCAGAGGGGGCT
This sequence comes from uncultured Candidatus Kuenenia sp., assembly GCA_964477765.1. Classification (GTDB taxonomy): domain Bacteria; phylum Planctomycetota; class Planctomycetia; order Pirellulales; family UBA1268; genus CACORA01. Next base: position 339 of record CAYZFV010000116.1, on the reverse strand, counting down.
CGCGGCGGGCCGATCCGTGCCGGATGGCGGCCAGCCCTCCCGCGCCGCCTCGACGTGACCCCCGACTCGTTGCCTTGCCGACGAGCCTTGCGAAACGGCTGCTGGTGAACCGCTGCATCCCGCGACGAGTGCACGGCCGTTTACTGATGCCGTCCACCAGCCGGTCCGCTGACGCCGCCCCCAACTTGATACCAGCCGGGTTGTTCGCCCTGCAGGGCCGTATCCGTGGGCTTTCCTGGCCTGCTGAAGTCGAACTCGCGCCGTTTGAGTTCCTCGACCGGCTCCCCCCCCCTGGCCCGCCCCCCCCGCGGCACCCCGCCCGCCCCGCCCCCCCCCCCC
>CAYZFV010000115.1:0-6116 GCA_964477765.1 uncultured Candidatus Kuenenia sp. | reverse complement strand
GGCGGCCCGTTCAACGCCACCGTGAAGGACCGCACCGGCCGCTCCTGGTTCGCCGTCGATCAGGTCGTGTTTCACGACGGGCCGACGCCACCCGCCAATGAGCTCGACGTCTCACTGCTTCTTGTGAATGGCTCTGCTGCGAACCCCGTACGCGCCGGAGGCGTGCGCGGCGACGATGTGGCTCGAGTGTTGGCCGCTGTCGGCATCGCCGCCGTCGACGCCTGCGCACACGGCACCGCCACTGCGGTGGAAGCCCGGCTGCTCAACTGGCTCCTTGTCTCGGGACTGCTGCGGAACCGGCAGGCCGACTTCGACACGCTGACGCAGCTGCTCGTGAATCGTTCCCGGCAGCTCGACGAGCAGATCCCGCGGTTTCGCCGCGCGCCGGCCATGACGGCCGAGGGCCCAGGCTTCGATGCCCCCCTTCAGAAGCGGGGCCAGCCTGGGCAGCCGGGCGAAACCGTGCCGCGGCGGTATCTCGAAGTGTTGGCCGGCGTTCGCCAGAGTGACGAGGCGGCCATCGACCCGCGGCTGGCCCTCGCCCGGGCCATCGCCTCGCCCGCCAACCCGCTCACGGCGCGGGTGATGGTCAACCGCGTGTGGAGCTGGCTCTTCGGCCGCGGTCTTGTGGCCACCGTCGACAACTTCGGCGCGATGGGTGAGCCCCCGAGCCATCCCGAACTGCTCGACTTCCTCGCCGCCCGGTTCGTCGAACAAGGCTGGTCGATGAAGCGGCTCGTCCGCGAGATCGTGCTGACGGCGGCCTACCAGGCGTCGAGCGTGCCGTCGGAATCCGCGCTCGCCAAGGATCCCGCCAATCGGCTGCTCTCCCACATGCCGATCCAGCGACTGCGGGCCGAGACGCTACGCGACTGTCTGCTGGCGGTGTCGGGCCGGCTCGACTCCGCGATGGAGGGCTACACCGGCCCGGCCGACCAGGGCGGCAGCGGCGGCCCGCCCAACAACCGGCGCGGCATCTATCAATACATCAAGCGCGAGGCCCAGGACCACATGATGCTGATGTTCGACGCGCCCGAGGGAGCCCGCACCGTCGGCCTGCGCGAATCGACGAGCGTACCGGGGCAGGCGCTCTTGCTGCTCAACAACGAGTTTGTGCATCAGCAGGCGGTGGCCTGGGCCCGGCGGTCGCTTGCGGAGGAACGGGGGCTCGCCCGCGACCTGCGGATCGAGCGGCTCTTCCGGCAGGCGATCGGCCGTGAACCGGAAGTGGCCGAGGCCGAGGCGCTGAGCCTGTTTTTCGAACGGCAGGCCGATGCCTATCGGCTCGACGCGACCGCGCGGGCCGCCGACGAGCGGCCCTGGGCCGACCTCTGCCACGTGCTCTTCAACACGAAGGAGTTTCTCCATGTTCGCTAACTGTCCGCGGAAAAAGCCATCCATGGCCTTTTTCCGCGAAGGCGAGCCGCAAAAAAGCCAAGGTTTTTCGCGGCTCGCGGCCGCCGCATCCAGCTGCGGGGTCAGCCGGCGTAGCCTGCTCGAACGATCCGCGCTCGGCTTCGGGTGGCTGGCCTTCAACGGGCTGCTCGCCGACCGTGGGTTTGCCGGCGAGGTCGCCCTGTCGCAGCCCACGCTGCCGGTGCGTGCCGAGCGGGTCGTCTGGTTTTTCATGGATGGCGGGCTCTCCCACATCGACAGCTTCGACCACAAGCCGCTGCTCGAAAAAGAAAACGGCCAGCCTTTGAAGCTCACCGACAAGAAGGAAGACATCACCGGCCGCACCACGCCCAACGTGATGGCCAGCCCGTGGACGTTTCGCCCCTACGGCCAGTGCGGCAAGATGGTGAGCGACCTCTTCCCGCACATCGGCGGGCATGTCGACGACATCGCCTTCCTCAACGCCGTGACCGGCCCCTCGCCCGACCACGAGTCGGCGATCGGGTTTCTCCACTCGGGCTCGCTCCTGCAGGGGTTTCCGAGCGTGGGCGCCTGGACGAGCTATGGCCTCGGCAGCGAGGCGGCCAACCTGCCCGGCTTCGTCGTGATGGGATCCAATAAGCGGCAGTGCCGCACCAACGGCTTCCTGCCACCCGTGTTTCAGGCCTCGCAGTTTTTTCGTTCGGGGACTGAGCCGCTGGCCGATCTCGCGCGGCGGGAAGCGGCCGCTGTGCTCCAGGCCAACAAACTCGCGGCCGTCTCGGCGCTCGACAGCCTGTTTCTCGCCACCACCGACAACGATCGTGTGATTGAAACGGCGATCGCCAATCACGAGAAGGCCCATGCGATGCAGGCGGCCGTGCCGGAGGCCGCCGACCTCACGGCCGAGTCGTCCGCGACGCTCGCCGCCTACGGCATCGGTGGGGAACACAAGGAGACGGAGCGGTTTGGCCGCTACTGCCTCACGGCGCGGCGGCTGTTGGAACGGGGCGTGCGGTTCATCGAGATCGTGGAGAATGGCTGGGATCAGCACGACAAGCTCGCCACCGAACATGCGAAGCATGCCCGGGCGGTCGATCAGCCGGTCGGTGCGTTTCTCGCCGACCTCAAGGCCCGCGGCCTGCTCGACTCCACGCTCGTCGTGTTTGCCAGCGAGTTTGGCCGCACGCCCAACACCGAACTCTTCGGCAAGGAGCCCGGCCGCGACCATCATCCCTGGGCGTTTACGATCTGGATGGCCGGTGGCGGCGTGCGGGGCGGGATGAGTCACGGCCTGACCGACGAATACGGCTACCATCCGCTCGAGGGCAAGGTCGACATTCACGACCTCCATGCGACCGTGCTCCACCTCCTCGGCATCGACCACAAGCAGCTCACCTACCGCCACTCCGGTCGCGACTTCCGGCTCACCGACGTCCACGGCCATGTGATCACCCCGATCATTTCCTGACCCGCTCGCGTTTCCTCGAGGATTGTTTCGCCGATGTCTCCCGCCAAGCCGTCACCCCGCATCAGTGCCACCATTCGCGACTCCGGCCACCAGACGCCCGCCCTCGACCGGGCGCTGGCCGTGCTGGAGTTTGTCAGTGCCCACCCCGAAGGCGTGACTCGACAGGAAATCAAATCCGCCCTCGGCTTCTCCACGAATCTGGTCTTTCGGATGACCAAGTCACTGGAGGCCCACGGCTACATCGAGCAGCAGCAGCCCGGCCGGCGGTATGTGCTCACCCAGCAGCTCCTCAAGATCGCCCAGCCCAAGCGGGATGAACGCAGTCTCGTGCAACTTTCCTACGAGCCGATGCGGTGGCTCCGCGATGCCACCGGGGAATCGGCCCATGTGGGTGTGCGGGTCGGCAACGACTGCCTCGTGCTCGACCGGGTGATCGGCAGCCAGCCCTACAAGTGCTATGTGGAAGCGGGCACGATGGGGCCGCTCCATGCCGGCGCCCCCGGCAAGGTGCTGCTGGCATGGCTCCCCGACAGTGAACGCGAGGCCGTGCTCGCGGCCTATCCCTTCCGCGCCCTCACGTCGGCGACGATCAGCTCGCGTCGCGGCTTTGCCGCCCATCTGAAGACGGTGCGAGATCGCGGCTGGGCGATCGATCTCGGCGAAACGGTCGAGGGGCATCATTGCCTCGGGGCGCCGGTGCTCGACGCCAACGACTATCCCGTCGCCGCCCTCTGGATCACGGCGATCGCGCCGCGGCTCACGGAAGAAGACTGCCGTCGACTGGCGCCGAAGGTGATTCGCGCCGCCGACATGGTGAGCGAGGTGCTGCGGTAAGTGCGGGGAGGGTTTGATGACCGGGAGAAGTGCCATCGACGCGCGGTATGCCATCGCCATGGCGGCGATGTTGCTCGCGGTCGGCGCCGCGGGTGCCGCGCCCGCCGCCAAACCGTTTGCGCCGCTCCTCACGCAGGCCTGTGGCGATTGCCATACGGGGGGCGCGAGTGAGGGAGGCCTCGATCTCGACGCCGTCGGCTTCGATCTCGATTCGGCGGCTGCCCGCGATCGCTTCGCTCTGATGCACGACCGTGTGGCCAAGAGGCAGATGCCTCCCGACGCGGCCGACCTACCCGAGCTGGAGCGTGTCGCGCTCCTCGATGCTCTCTCCGTCGCGCTTGCGGATGCCGACCGTGCGGCGATCCTGGCCGAGGGCCGCGTGCCGCTGCGGCGGCTCAACCGGCTCGAATACCAGCAGACCCTCCGCGACACACTCGCCCTGCCCCGGCTCGACATCGCCGACCGGCTCCCGGAAGACCGTCTCCGCGACGGCTTCAACAAGTCGGCCGAGGGGCTCGACTTTTCCCGCATCCAGCTGGCCGCCACGCTCGATGCCGCCGAGGCGGCGCTGAGGGAGGCGATCGCCCCGGGCGACGCGCCGCGGCCCCCCGACCACTACGCCGCGATCGGCACGCAACTCTTCTCGGAGGGACAGACCTTCGGCAACCGCGAAGCGATGTTTTTCGCCAAGGATGGCCACGCACTTTCGCTCACGGGGCGGCATCTGGCGGCGCTGCGGGAGTCGTTGGTGCAAGACCCGGCGATCGAGTGCTGCATTTTCCGCTCGGCCTACTGGCCCTACTACGGCTATCCCCACCGGTTCGTCGCCCGCCGCGAGGGCGTGTATCGCGTGCGGTTTCGGGCACGGGCCGTGCTGCAGCACGAGGGCTACACGATCACGCCGGCCACGCAGCCGGTGCCGATGACGTTTCGTGCCCGGCGGCCCTCTGGACCCGACGTGTCGGGTGATGTCCGCGCGGTGGGCGGCATCTTCGATATTCCGCCGGAGCCGGCCGACTTCGAGACGCTCGTGGTGCTCGATGTCGGACAGACCATCGAATACAGCCTGCTCGGCCTGCCGGTGCCGCTGGCTCGGAACGTCGATGGCGGCCCGCCCACCTACCGCTTTCCCCCTTTTCCCGAGAGTGGTCAGCCCGGTGTCGCGATCCAGTCACTCGAAATCATTGGCCCCCTGCCCCCCGACCCGTGGCCACCCGAGTCGCACCGCGTGCTGTTTGGCGACCTGCCGTTTCGCGGCACGAAGCCCGGCTCGCCGTTGCCCATCGAGGTGGAGTCGGCCGATCCGGCGACCGACGCCCGCCGGCTGCTCGCCGCCTTCGCCGACCGTGCCGTGACGAGCCCGCTCGATGCCGATGCGTTGGCCCCGTTCCTCGCGGTCATCGACGCCACGCTCGAAAGTGGCGCAGGGTTCACCAGCGCCATGCTCACCGGCTATGTGGCCCTCCTCGCCTCACCGCATGTCGTCTACCTGCGCGAGCCGCGCGGGCTCGAGCCCACTGCGGCTGACGGCCGCGCAGGAGAGAATCTTGCGGCCCGGCTCTCCTCTTTTCTCTGGACCACCCGCCCCGATGCAGCGCTCCTCGCGCGGGCCCGCGACGGCAGCCTCGCCGATCCAGCGGTGCTCGCCGCCGAGGCCGACCGGCTGGTGGCCGATGAGAAGTTCTCGCGGTTCATCGAAAACTTCACTGACTACTGGCTCGACCTGCGGCATGTCCGTCGCGACGAGCCCGACGTGCGGCTCTATCCCGAATACCGCTTCGACGACTACCTCGCCGAGAGCATGGCGGCCGAGACCCGCGCGTTTGTGACGTCACTCATCCGCGACAACCTGCCGGCCCGGGCGGTCGTGACGGCCGACTTCGTATATGCCAACGACCGACTCGCCCGGCATTATTCGCTGCCGCCGCTCGCCGGCCATGCGGTCCGCAAAGTGGCTCTGCCAGAGGGGTCGCCGCTCGGTGGTCTGCTCACGCAGGCGGCGATCCAGCGGGTGACGGCCAACGGCACGAACACGTCGCCCGTGGTGCGCGGCGCGTGGGTGATGACGCGGCTGCTCGGCCAGCCGCCACCGCATCCGCCGGAGAGCGTGCCGGCCGTCGAGCCCGACATTCGCGGCGCGAAGACGATTCGTGATCTGCTCGCGCGGCATACGGCCGACGCGTCGTGCGCCCCCTGCCACAAGCTCTTCGACCCGGTCGGCTTCGCGTTGGAATCGTTCGACATCTGCGGCGGCTGGCGGGACCGCTACCGCGGTCTCGAGGAGGGTGAGCCTGTCACCGGCATCGACCAGGCCGGCCACGACTTTGCCTATCGGCTCGCGGCCCCCGTCGATGCTGCAGGAAGCCTGCCCGACGGCCGGGCGTTTGCCGACATCGTGGCGCTCAAGGCCCTGCTCGCCGCCCTCCTCTTCGCCCTC
>CAYZFV010000114.1:0-2746 GCA_964477765.1 uncultured Candidatus Kuenenia sp. | reverse complement strand
GACCCCCCCGCCTGCCCCGCCCACGCCATTGGGACACCCTTCTGGATCACACTAGTGGTTGGGGCCGGACGAGACCGAGAAGTCGCTCGACGCCACCCACTGATCGGGATAGGCCCGCAGACCGTGCTCGTGGATATCGAGCCCGTCCTGCTCCTCCTGCGGGCTCACCCGCAGTTGGCCGATCGCCTTGAGAATTCCGAACACGATCGACATCGTCACGACCGTCCAGGCCACGATCGACACGGTCGAGATCAACTGCACCGTGAAAAACTTACCGTAGGAATCAATCCCGTCGGGCAGGGCACCGAAGATGCCGGTGGCCAAACCACCCCACACGCCGCAGAGACCGTGCACGGGCCAGGCACCCACCGGGTCGTCGATCTTCAGTTTGTCGAGGAGGACGATACCCATCACCACGAGTAGGCCGCCGACGCCGCCGATGATCAAGGCCGAGGGTTCGGTCACGCGGTCACAGTTGGCCGTGATCGCCACGAGCCCGCCAAGCACCCCGTTGAGTGCCATCGTGAGGTCCGGCTTGCCGAACATGAACCATCCGGTCATCATCGCCACCACGGCGCCGGCTGCGGCGGCGATGGTGGTGGTGAGCGCGATGTAGGCGGTCGCCTCGGCATTCACCGCTCCCGAATAGGTGAGTTGGCTGCCGGGGTTAAACCCATACCAGCCGACCAGCAGGATGAAGACGCCAAGGGCGGCCAAAGACAGATTGTGGCCGGGAATCGGCACACTCTTGCCGCTCGAGGTGTAACGACCCATCCGCGGGCCGAGGAAGATCGCCCCGATGAGGCCGGCGAAACCGCCGACGGCGTGCACAACCACGCTGCCGGCAAAGTCTTGGAAGCCCATGGCATCGAGCCAGCCGCCGCCCCACTTCCACGAGCCGCTGATCGGATAGATCAACCCGGTGAGAATAGCCGTGTAAATCAGGTAGCCGGTGAACTTCAGCCGGCCGGCAACCGCCCCCGACACGATCGTGGCGGCGGTGGCGGCGAAGGCGACCTGGAAGAGGAAGTCGGCCGAATTCGCCGCATAAGCGCCGTCGCTGTACGCGGGCGGAGCGGCCCACACTTCCTCTCCGTTGACCTCCGTCACCTGAGCGTCGCGTGTCACGAACGGCGTGAAATTGCCGAGATATCCTTCCGACATCCAGTTGTCGCCCGGATACATCAGTGAATAGCCGACAAAGAGGAAGAGCAGCACGCCGACGCAAAAGTCCATCACATTCTTGGAAAGAATGTTGACGGCGTTCTTGGCCGAATTGAGGCCGATCTCGACCATCGCAAAGCCGGCCTGCATGAAGATCACGAGGACAGCACAGATAAACATGATCAGCGTGTTGATCGCATAATCATTCGCGTCGTCGTACGACAGACTGCTCACCGGGTCGCCTTCGTTCCAACCCTTGGGATTGCCCTCTTCGGCTGCCGCGGGTTCTCCGGAACTCGCTTCTCCAGCCTCCGATGCAACTGATACCGCTGCGGCCTCCTCGTCTTGAGCCAGCACCGTAGGCGACACGCCAAGAGCACCGAGAGCCAGAAAAACTGCACAAAAAAGATTTACGCCCGACCACCGCGTCATACGGTTGAAAACCATTACATGCCTCATGTCTGAGAAGGGAATCGTGCACCTCCGCTGTGCCGAAATCCGTATGACGCAGCCTCCTGCCGCGTCAGAATTTCCGCCGGCCGATACCATGGGCAAGCCGCGTGCCAAACATGAGCAAGGCATGAAGAAAATCAGTCGGGCCGCGTTTTGCCGAAAAATTCAGCGATCTTTCGGGCGGTCCTTTTTTCGAATGAACAGCGTTGACCGAACCGCTGCGGCGCCGGCAAGCATTCGCTGCCAGCACTGTGGGCAGATCAAAACGGAACCACCGGCGGTGGCGGCTCCGGAGGCAGCGGCGCCCAGCCGGCCTGCCGGGCGACGTCGGCATCGAGCGCGTCGACCCGCCACGCATTGAGGGGAATCCCCGCCCGTCCGAGAAAATTGGCCAGCAGGCGGAAGCCCTGTCGGGTGAGGATCGACTCGGGGTGAAACTGCACTCCGTAGAGCGCGGAGGCCTCGTCGGCGATGCCCATGACCGTGCCGGCATCGTCGCGGGCGATGACGGTGAGATCGTCGGGCAGGCTGGCCGGATCGACCACGAGCGAGTGGTAGCGGCCGGCGATCATCGGGCTGGGGATGCCGGCGAAGAGATTGATGCCGTCGTGATGGATCGCCGTGCTGCGGCCGTGGATCGGCTCACGGGCCCGCACGATGCGGCCTCCGGCTGCTGCGGCGATCGCCTGATGACCAAGACAGACCCCCAGGATCGGCACCCGGCCGCGAAACTGGCGGACGACCTCGACCGAACAGCCGGCCTCGGCAGGTGTGCAGGGGCCCGGCGAGATGACGATCGCCGTGGGGGCGAGCCGCTGGAGGCTTGACGCGTCGATCGCGTGGCTGGCGATCACCTGCGTGGCCCCGCCGAGCAGGTGCAGACACCTGGCAAGGTTGAAGACGAAGCTGTCGCGGTTGTCGAGCACGATGATCATGGCATCGGCTCCATGCGCCGCGCTGCGGGGGCTGCGGCCAACGCCGCGTCGATCGCCCGGAGCATGCCCTCGGCCTTGTGGAGCGTTTCCTCGTATTCGGCCGCCGGATCGCTCCGCACCGTGATCCCGCCCCCCACGGCAAACGTGATGCGGTCGGAAGCGATGACAAACGTGCGAATGAGCAGATTGAAATC